>NZ_LWGJ01001059.1:0-13792 GCF_001635845.1 Oleiphilus sp. HI0132
CGAGGCCCTACCTCTTGTATCTCTCCATCAACGTCATCAAGATTGATCGGTCGACTAGACTGTACGGCCCGATTGGGTAAATACTCAACCAAGTCCTGTTGCTGATGAATCGGGCGCGAAAAAGTAGGGTATTTAATCTCCTGAGCAAAATGAGACGCTATTTGCTGGAAGCGATATTTGACCTCTCGCCCCTCAAAAGGATCATTCCTGTCTTCAATAGCTAAAGGCGCGTCATCGGGAGACATGTTCGCAGTCTCTGCCAAAGACTGAGCTTCAACACCAATGGTTATTTCCTGAATTTTCTTGGGGGTGCCAAGCTTTGACGTTTCCTGTACTGGTTCACTTTGAAGAGCGACAAAGCCAACTCCAGCGAGTACAGAGACGCCAGCAATCATCTTAGCATTACGAGATCTTATTATTTTCACTATCCATCCGCCTGGAGTATTTAATTACTTTGTGAGTCATAGAACGAATAGGAAAAATAATACGGCGAGTATGTATTTTATTAACCCGCCCATTTGGGGGGTATTAGTGATTTATGAGAACTAGGTTATACCCCATATGTCGGTATTGCTATTGGCACCCCACCCAATCCTGACTCTTCATTGCGGCTCCTTAAAGAAAGTCTATGCAGTAATGACAAATGCAAAGACCGAAGCAGTAAGCGTCAGGATCAAGTCTAAGTGGACTAAAAAATTCACCCTCAAGCTACAGTATTTGGTAATAGTTGCTGTAAGAGTGTATTGCAATCTTGTTCTGGCATAAATTTGGGAACAGGATAATTGAAATAGGCTTCGCTCATGGCATCTTTAACGATGGAAGGAAAGTCTTCTTCTTGAAGCTCAGCAATCGTTTCCGGGATATCGACCGCTTTATTAAACGCAAAAAGATACTCTACCACTCTCTTTGCTGATTGTTTTGTGTCGTCTCCTTGTTGCACGATGCCAACTTCTTGTGCAATCGTTGCCAGCTTGACTTCAATTGAAGGCGCTGAATATTGAATCACATGCGGTAATACAATTGCATTACCCAAGCCGTGGGCAACACCATACTTCGCACCCAATTGATGAGAAATAGCATGTACGTAGCCCAGTGATGCTTTCGTAAACGCTAGTCCTGCTTTGTAAGAAGCTAATGCCAGCGCACTTCGTGCCTCAATATTACTTCCATCCTTAAAAGCAATAGGCAGGTTTTTGAATATTAAACGAATAGCTGCGAGGGCTTGCTCGTCTGTGTAAGCACTACCATTTCTTCCGACATACGCTTCAATAGCATGGGTTAAGGCGTCCATTCCTGTCGCTGCCGTCAACGCAGGCGGTATCGTAATCATAAATACTGGATCAAGTGCGGTGGCTAAGCTGGCTGTACGAGGGTCAATAACGAAGCTTTTACTTTTAGTCTGATTATCAGATATGACGGATATAACCGTCACTTCTGAGCCTGTGCCAGCTGTTGTTGGGATAGCGTAAAACGGCAAAGGTTTCTTAAGTGCTTTGAAATAACCGGTAAGTTTTTCTGGTTTTTTCTTATTGGAAGCACTCAAGGCAATGACTTTAGCAAGGTCCATCGCAGAACCACCGCCGATCGCTAGCACGCTTTGGCAATTGTTTTCATTTAGCAGATTCAATGCTTCATTCGTGATACTGAACGTCGGGTCGGGTTCTACACGGTCAAAAATAGTCACACTAATATTAAGTTCGGCAAAACGATCAATAATCGGCTGCACCTGCCCTCTTCGAATTAGCCCAGCACCCGTTACAATCAGTACGCTTTTATGCTTCTGGCTCGCCATGTAATCGATCAAATCAAGTGAAGAGTTTTCTCCCTCGAATAACTTAGGTTCTTTAATCAACGGTAGGCTGGCTGTGAGTTTTAGACAAAACATCCAAACATAGTTTAATAGCTTTCCAAAAAAGTCGTTCATAGCGTTAAGTCCTTATTCGACTGCATTGCATAATGATAATAGCTTGTGAGCAAATTGATTCTATTCAGGAGGATGCTCTTCCTTAAAACGGCGCTGATTATCTTCGTTGATAAAATCAGGGAACCATTTTACTTTCGGGAAGAATAGCACTCTTACCAGGCCGATAAGCATCCACATAAAGCACACACTAAAGATGAGACCACAGGCCCAGGTAATGTACTCGAAGTTACCGGAGATATACTTCATTCCCCACCAGGAGATGATGTCTGTTAACGAGGCAATCAACCCAACCGGAAATATCCATTGATAGACCTTAAGGCGACTGAAGTGCATAGAGAAAGGTATACCGATGATAAAGAAGCTGGTTGTGAAGCCAAATAGGTGGGCATGCGTGAAAGCAATCAGCTTGCCTTCACCCATTTGCTGAAAATAGCTGGGTGCGTCACCATGCAAGTGGACTTGGTAATGCGCCTCCATCGCGCCAAACACCAAGGCTATGCCATAAAGTATGACCGCTACACCAATACCCCGCTGCGCCGCGATAGGCAGGTTGTGAAGATCAAACTCCATACCCGTTTGCTTGAATGGGAAAAACCAGTTGATTAAGAAGCAAGAAAAGAAGAAAAAGACCACAAGCGCGATAGGCGCTCCAATGTCTTCCCATGCTGTTTTTTCGGGTGGCACAATGACCAATTCCTCTTCAGCGATAGGCGCATCACTGAAGAAATCAAATTCTGCATTTTCTGCCAAAGCAGGACTCGCCCCCAAGCTCAGGAAACAAACCGTAAACAGTGCTAAGAAGGGTGCCCTGAATGAAGCCGTTAAGGTTAACAAGATGCTGAACAAACTATTAGCTATCAAGCCTTGCATGCTTAAGCCCCCTTCAAGCGAATATAAACCAAGGCACCGGCACGTTTAACTGCACTGTTTATCGCAGTCGCCAGCCCATCACCATCGCGCTTAGGTATTGAGTGAAGTGCTGAGCCCTTAAAACCTTGAAATAGCTCCGCCCCTAATTCGAAAGGAAGTTCCTGTGACTCTAAAGCTTTAACTTGGCTAATATTCAAGTGACGATCTGTCGACATCAATAAGAAGAAGGTTTCATTCTTATATATCACAGGAAAGATGAGACTGGTCCCTATCGGACGACGATTTGCGACAGGGATGTATATCGTGTTCTCGTCTTCACCGCTAAGCCTTACACCCATGGCCTCAGCCCGCTTAAGGTCTTTCTCAGTTAAGGTGGCATCAAGCGGTTTCCAAGCTTCAGCCTTAGGAAATAACGTTTGCACTTCTTTTGGAATAATACTGGATAAATCAAGCCAATTTCCCGGTTTAGAAGGCAGCGAATTCGGATTACCCGGGTTAGATTTTTTGACCGCTTCAACACCGTTAGCGATACCATCTTTATCACTGTCCAGCTCGGCGATCAGTCTTAAGGCGGCTTTGTTTTTTCCCTGATCTTCAAAGGCCTGTCCGTAAAAGTTTAAAGGTGTACCGCCACCTTCTTTGTGGCAAGCGTGACAAGATGGCGTATAGCCATAGTGCTGCTTGTATTGACGCGCAAAGGCAGGCATCGCGTAAATGTTTGCGGCATTCAATATCAAAACCAAGGCGAGCGATAGCTGTATGGCCTTTTTCAACATCGCTACTTGAAGTATGTGCATTGATAATATTCTCTCGATTATTCCACGATAGTGATTAGTATAGATTAAAAGCTAAACAAGCTTGGCACCGTGTCTCGCATCAGCTGTAATTCATCACCCTCTTTCCCTTCGTCACTCAAAGCCTCGACAAGCATTTTATACTGCACAGAATCTCTTGGCGGCATTAAGGTACTTTCCTTATCAGTATTCTGATAACGCTCCCAGTCCAGAACGTCTCGAATTTCTGCTTTATCTTTGATCTTATCAAGCACAATTTGCTCGTTATCACCTGACATAAAATCAAGGCGCTTAGCAGGGTTACCTCGATGACAAGTGAAGCAATACTGCTCAAACAACTTAAGTTCTTGATATTCGTTTATCTCTAACTTAGGCGCGCTACTCACTCGTGGCAAAGACATGTCAGATGTATCTAAACAACAATACTGAAGATCCTTAGCTAATAAAGCCTTCATAGTTGCCACCCGAGAAAAAGGCTTTGCTTCAAAGAATTCAACCGGTAAGTCAGAAACTCTTTGCAAGATGGCGTCTATCTTGTAGCTATAGTGAGCGTTGAGTGTTTTCAAATCTGAGTCAGTGAAGAAACTGGCGATACCATAGACACCATCGATATCCGATTTACTTAGCGTTTGTTTTGGCTCCCGCTTCGTTAATGGGTCCTGCCTTGGTGGCAGAGGTGGTAGCTTTTCAAACGCATTGAGATCTTCATTGTCTTTGGCGCCGTCACCAAAGCTAATATCAGGAGTAAGGGTTGCGTATAGCCACTCGGTAAAGGTGTTTGACTCACCACTTGGGTCTCGATTAGCCAAGTCGGATTGTGGCACCTTAATGCCCGTCTCGGGATAAGTATTCGCCCAGAGCTTGAGTAAGGTATTCACCTCTTTACTCATTGAATCAAACAAGCCTGGCTGATCTGCGTAACGTAGAGCGAGTGACAATAGTGCACGTCGACACTCATTGCCTTCGACTCCACAAGCATCTAGCCATACGCGCTGGCTAGCTACATGAAAATTTCCAACATCAGTGAGTTCATCAAAACGCTCAGGCGTAGCCAGCGGTTGTTCAATGTCTACCCCCCAATAAGGCTCGTTACCTCTGGCCGCCTGTATACGTTTAGCAACACTTAACTGTCCATTGGTTTCTTGCCAAGGGCGCTGCGAGAAAATAGGCCCGCCCCCTTGGTGGCAGGTCAGGCAGATCGCTCGACGAGTATAGACAATTCTTGGCACACACCCTTCACAATAATTTTGCACCAGCTGAAACTCAAACCGCCCTGCGCCTTCATTGTAGCTAAGCACCTCTATTTCATTTGCCCCTTCGACTAGCGCAACAAAAAGCTGGCCTTGGGTATTCATACCCAAACCCGCTGGGGTGTTTTCTTCCTGAAAGTCTGGCGCAATCAGTATTCGAGGTAAATGATGATCAGCTTGGCCTTTTAGCAGTGAACGGCCATCAGGAATCAGCAATGACAGCGGCGCTTCACCTTCAGGGTGCTGGCTCTGCAAGAGCTTGATCATTTCAGTAAAAGGGTAAGGCAAGCCATCATTCTGCGCGATTATATGGTCGAACAAAGAACGGGTTCCCTCAGGAGGGAGGTCTGTATCAGGTATCAGCTGACTATGCAGAGACGACTCTTCTACACCATCAAGAGATTGAGTGAGTTCAGAAATAGACGGATTATCAGCGTGATTGATAGACCAATATGTAATGCCAATAGCGAGCATACACAACAGGACTAACGCACTTATTGCTCTAGATAGATTCATTATTAACATTGCCCAGCTAAAGCAGCCCTTGTGATAACAAAGCTGCCTCAGCTCAAGCAATTAGGCCTCCCCATTCGTTTTTCATGACAAACATGAGTACCAAACGTTACATGAGTTTCAAGAATTCACGTAGGGCTAGTTTTTCTTCTGCAGGTAGATCTATACCAAACTGGTGGCCTTTGTTCTCAACAAAATCACCGCACTTCAAGAATACTGCATCATGTGGATTAGACGAAAGTACATGCGCAGCAGGCGTGCCTTTAGGGAAATGGACAATGCCATCTGGCTGACCGCTTAAGGTAATATTCAGGTCATGCTGTAACTTAGTGATCTTCTGCGGGCGACTGTTCTCTGCCAGCGGATCGTCAGACTTCATCAACTCATCGAAGGCCATTTCGAATTGTTCGATACGTCCTTTAACCGTGTAGTCAGGTGAACCGTCTTCAAGGAAAGTCACTTCACCAATCGCATTGTTATGTAGGAATGGAGCCGTTGCCCAAGCCGATAATAGAGAGAAGTTTCTCAAGTACCCTGGGCCACCTTCAATCTTCTTCTCGCCAATCTGCATACCACCGACGATTGGCGCGACAGGGTTAAGCACCTTAGGAATACTGCCCGGTGAAGGCTTATTCTTGTAGGTCTCAGATGAGAACTCTTCAAAGATGTGGCCTTCATTATGATTGTCATGAATGGCTCGACAATAGTTTGTACCAATGATATCGAAAGGCACTAACTCATCGTTTGACAGCCAATCCTGACCAAAGATACCTTTCTCGGCGAACTGCTTAGGACGTAACTTACCGGACTCATCTTTCTGCATAAATTTCGCAATAAAGGCCGGATCATTGCGCTCTGCGTCAGTGAACTCTAATTGCCAGTAATCTTCCGAACCAAATACATGACCTTCGTAGAACTTGGCCAAAGCATTCTTATCTGCACGTACGTTTTCTGGTGCCATTTTCGAGCTGTGGCAACCTGCACACTCACGAGCAAAAACTTTGCGGCCTTCTGGAACCTTATCCAAATCGATATAATCCTTACCTGCTTTGCCATCCAGGTCTTGAGATGCTAGTAGATAGGTCGGGCCGCCAGTAATCAAGAACGCAGCCAGGTCATCCATTTTTGCATCGGCATAGTTCCACGCATCACATTCGTTTGCACATTGCATAATACGCATTGGGCTTTGCTTATTGCCTTGGCCGAAATGCTGCCCAGGATGCGGAAAGTTAGGCACCCAGCATTCTTCTGTACACATACCGATATTCACATAAACACGAATCAGCGCTAGGTGTTCACCGACACTATCTTCACCGCCTTTCAGTACGTGACGAGTGCGCGCTGTTGAAACTTCACCCGTGACCGGGTCTTTCATTTCATGCTCAAAGACACGCTTGTTATGGAAGTCCATAATATTGTTTTGCGTACCCGGGTTGTGGCTCCAATCAGACGCTACAATCGACGTGTCAATTGTTCCTAAACGTCCTGCCATCACTGCTTGGTTCGCTAAATGGTCTTCAGGCACACCTTGGAAAAAAGCCATAGGCTGGCGCGTGTGTTGGTTACCAATTGTTGCACTCAGGTTTTCCCACTTAGGCTCATTTGGATCTTTAGGCGGGTTTGTCGGTTCAAACGCTACGTGACACTGTACACAGGGGTGTCCGATAGCAAAGCGTTTGTTTTCTTTGATTTCATTTTCTTCGTAGGCTGCAGTTCTTGCATCGTAAACCACTTTGCCAGACTCATCCTTGATCGGCTCCTGATAGTATTTACGATATCCGAGCACACCCGATGAATGAGGGTCTTGGCAGATATCATACCAATTAGAAGACGCATCACCTTGCTTACAATCCGGGTCGTTGATCAAGCCCCATTTGGTGAAACGATAAGGACGAGTGCGAGTATCTAACCACGGGTAGTTCATACCCTCTTTACCGGTTAGTCGTGCTTGGTGAATGATGTTCTCATCCTGATTACCAAAGGTACCTTTAAACCAAACATCACGGCCACGACGGGCTTGATCTCTCATTGCTTGAGCTTTTTCAGGGTCAACTGCTTCAACATCTTTGAACAGTGCATTGACATAACGACAACCCTCAGCATCATAGCCGGTTGGCTGAGGCTGATCACAAGGAGGCGGAGTATATTGAGCAATAGGCTCTATCGCCCATGTTACTGGGTCACCACGCTCATGCGTATCTGGCGATTTACCTTCTGGCCAGACTTTACGTGCTGCCAGAGTATTGTAATAGTTCTCGTTAAACCACTCAGCTCTTTCCAGCCAGTAAGGGGTACCTTTGTATACACCAGTGGTTAGATCGTTTTCGATTAAGTCTGGAATCCCGACACTTCGGAAAGTCGCTCGATAGGGTTCGTCAGAAACCTCAACGTTACCCGTTGGCAAGTCGTAAGGCGTTAAGGTGGGCACCTCTGGAATAGCTATGTTTTCTGGAACAGGCGGCACACTCGGCGGTGCTGGTGGTAAGGTCGCGAAGTGAAATACCGTCGCAGCACCAACAATAGAGGCTGTAATACCCCAGAACTTTTTACTCATAGCATTCATCCTTTTTTGTCATAAAGCATAGTACAGGCAAAAGCTATTTCCACTTATGAGTACTTACAACCTAGCCTGTAGTAATAGGAACGAGGGCACATTACAGGAAATTTAGACAAAAGGGAAAGAGCTATTACTCTAATATTTTGCGGTAACATAAGGAAATATCTAACAAACCTTGCAAGCTAGAAGTAGATTCCAGAAAGGCCCTTAACCTAGCTCTGCGTTGGTTTATCTATATCAGTAACGCTTAACTGATTTTTGCCATTGCGTTTACTTCTATAACACTCGTTATCGGCTGCACTCATCAGCTTCGAATAAGGTAAGTTATTATTACTTGTAAATGCTAAGCCGACACTACAGCCGATTTTTAGGTCACCAAGTTCAGCATTAACACCCATATTCTGCGTGTCAGCAATTATGTTCAACGCGATCGCTTTTGCCGTAGCGATTTGATCAACAAACAATAATATTGTGAACTCATCTCCACCAAGACGCGCACTAACGTCATCCTTGCGAGTTTGAGCCCGAATTATTTCCGCAAATTCAGTTAATGCTTGGTCTCCTTTTTGATGACCATAGCTATCATTTAGTTTTTTGAAATTATCTAGATCAATAAAAATAAGCGCTATGCTGTGAAGACTATTGGGGGTGCTGGTCATGTACTGCCTTTCAAACTCTCCCCTATTAAAAAGACCTACTAAGGGGTCATGATTAGCTCGATATTGCAGTGTATAGGTAAGCTTAAAATTTTCTATTAACGTTTCCCGTGTCTGACGACCCGTCTTTATCATGACAAGCATAAAGAAAGCTAATAACAGACTTAGGACGTAATGAGATTCGTAATCAAAATAAACAAATGCTAACGCAGGCAAGCCACACGCAGGCAACATAAACAAGTTAAATGCGGGGTTATCAACCGCATGTGTCGCTAGCGCTGCCGCGGTCAAGCCTACAACTGCAGACAGAATAATTACTTGATACTCAGCGGGAAGAACGGGAAAGAAACAGACCGCGCCAAGGCCAATCAAAGTTCCAGACAATAAATTTAGTAAGCGGTAAGAGTATTGCCAAAAAGGTATACCAAACTTGTCTCTCTTAAGCCTAAATAGAACCAATGCTAAGGCTCTAAAAATGGCTAAAGCTACGCCCATCAGAACCCAAGTGCCAAGAATCAACGAATCAACGAATCAACGAATCAACGAATCAATATAGTCGGACACAGAAAACGCAATAAGGAGTAAAACAGCTAAGCTCCCAAATGTTGCCGCCACTGCATTTGCATACAAAAGATTAACTGCACTTTCTTCAACCCAGTCTTCGGATGAACCAAAGCCTCTTGCCGCCTGAACTGATGTATTCCCCAATCGTCGCCCAACTTTTCACTATAGTTTATTATATCAAACACAGTTAACTGCATTATTTAAGGCTGTACCAAAATAAGCCTGAGTGATAACTATAGTTACTCCATGGAAGTTTTGCCAATAAAGCATTACTAGCCAAGTCCCTAAACGGTAAATCACTTAGAGGCTATATTGACTATTTCTTCATTATAAAAACACTAGTGACAATACTTACGGATAGGGTGAATGTTTTCAGGGTAAGGCTGTAGGTATCTCTGCTCATTTATATAAGCTGAGCCAAACTGACTCAAATAGTGAGACAGAAGGGTTAAAGGCGTTGCCAAAGGAGTTATGCCTTCTTTGTACTTCAAAATAGAAGACTCAATGTGCTGGCGTGACACTGAGGGTACGCTTCTTTTTAAGTACCCTAGAATATGTAATAAGGCATTTGTATGCCCTCTTCGATTGGCAGGTTTAGAGAGTGTTTGCATAAAACCCTCAAAATAACGCCCTGCAAGCATTTCGATACTTAAGCTCTTGTCACCCGCTAACAACCTGCCAAGCGCTTTCGCTTGCTTTTGATTATGTGCCATCAATAAGTATTTGTAGCTCGCATGGAATTTGGTTAGTTTTAAAACACTAGGCTGATCCAAAACTTCTTTACGAAAGTTATGATACGCATAAACGCGCATCACAAAATTGTCATACAAGACGTCATCATTGAGACGACCTTCTTCTTCAATTGGCATTAGCGGATATTTTTCCCTTAAAGCACGAGCAAAAACGCCCATCCCTGGCTTCATATGAGCATGACCATTAGGCTGATAGACTTTCACCCTTTCCATGCCGCAACTAGGCGAGTTTCTCATCAGGATATAACCATCCAAACTCCCCATTTCTGGTAGTTTGTGCTCAAAACCACTCACTAACTGATCAGTCAAGTCTTTAGAATTGTCGTCGCTAAAATTTAATTGAGGCGATTCCGGGTTGCCCGTCAGCCTCATGGTAGGTCTGGGAGTTCCAAACCCAGCAGCAACTTCTGGGCAGAAGGTTTTAAATTCGAAGTGCTTACTAAGTACATTGAGGCATAAACGAGATTGGGTATGACCGCCATTATAACGCACCTCATGACCCGCCAAACAGGCACTCAAACCTACTTGAATTGACTTCTCACCTCGGCTTTTCATAGCGTCGCTAGAAGCAGCCTTGTCGGAGACAATAACATTATGCTTTTTCATACCCATCACCCTCTTACATGCCATGCATTTTTAACAGTTCTACAAGGTATACGCGACAAGCACAAAACTAGATCATAATGACATGATTTAAAGTCAAAGTATCTCATCCAAGGCTTGCTTTAACTGAGGATACTGAAATTGAAAGCCACTTTCTAGAAGCTTCTTTGGGACTACATTCTGACTTCCAAGCAATAAAATAGATGATTCACCGAG
Organism: Oleiphilus sp. HI0132; assembly: GCF_001635845.1. Taxonomy (NCBI): domain Bacteria; kingdom Pseudomonadati; phylum Pseudomonadota; class Gammaproteobacteria; order Oceanospirillales; family Oleiphilaceae; genus Oleiphilus; species Oleiphilus sp. HI0132. The sequence continues at coordinate 10,700 of NZ_LWGJ01001059.1, forward strand.
TATGGTTTTCAAGATAAATGCCGGAACAGGAAGTACTGCAATTCTCTTTAATGTACGAGCAAGCGCGATAGAAAACTCTTTATTTCTTACGGCACCAGGTGCGACTAAATTGACCGCGCCACGCGTCGTCTGATTTACTAATAAATACTCAAGCGCTCTGGTTACGTCAACATTATGAATCCAGGGCATGTACTGCTTTCCGTTTCCCAGCGGCCCTCCAAGGCACAACTTAAATGGCAAAATCATTTTTGATAGCGCGCCGCCCGAACCGTCTAAGACAATACCCGTTCTCAAGGTAGCGCAGCGAATTCTTTTGTTTGCCATCTGCGCTAACTGCTCCCAATGAAAGCACAGTTCTGAAGCAAAGTCTGAGGGCCCAAGCCCAAAGGCCTCATCTAGCTTCGTATCGCCCTGATCACCGTATATACCGACAGCCGATCCAGATAAAAAAACATTTGGAGGGTTATCTCCCTTGTTAATGAGATCAACCAAGGCCTGAGTTATTGCCCATCGGCTTTCACATATTCTGAGTTTCTGTTGTGCTGTCCAACGACGGTCGATAATAGGCTCACCGGCTAGATTTATAACGCCGTCAAACCCATCTAGGTTTGTAAAGTTTTCCAAACTGTCAATTAAGGAAACGTGTTGAGGTAGTTTTTTCTGCGCACTTCGAAAATCTCTGGTCAAAACGGTATAGTCGTGGTGAGTATACCGTTCGATAAATCGGCGACCTATCAAGCCCGTTCCACCCGTTACTAATAATTTCATACTAATCTCCCCAACGATCCGGCAGTTCCGGTTTCAATCTCTTATTAACTCACTTACGCAATAGTTTGTAATTTGGATCCACTTCAGAGTTTTCTTTCATATTGATCCAATTTGTTTTTAACGACGTAAACCTTCTTGAATATCATTTATTCGCTGTCGCGAAACTGTTCGGCTCTGAGTCGAACCAAAGAACTTATAAAGAGGTTAACTGTGAGTCATTACAAAGCACCATTGGATAATATTAATTTCGTCTTGTTTGATGTCTTAAACTCCGGCCAACTAGCCGAAAGTCCTGCGTTCACCGAAGCCACAGAAGAAATGCAAAGAGCAGTTATAGAAGAAGCTGCTAAACTGGCCGAGGGCGTGTTACTGCCTATCAATACATCTGGTGACAGAGAAGAGTGCCAATTCGATCCAGACACTAAAACAGTGAAAACTCCAAATGGCTTCAAAGCAGCCTACGAACACTACCAACAAGGTGGATGGAGTGGTTTGTCGTCTGCGCCTGAGTTTGGCGGGCAAGGCTTACCACACTTACTAAAAAACGTTGTTGATGAAATGGTCTGTTCAACGAACCTATCGTTTGGCATGTACCCAGGTTTATCTCATGGTGCGATAGACTTACTCCAGCAGCACGGTACAGAAGCACAAAAGCAAACCTACCTACCAAAGCTTATACAAGGCATTTGGACTGGCACCATGTGCTTGACCGAGCCTCAGTGCGGAACCGACTTGGGCCTAATCACCACAAAAGCTGAAGAGAACCCTGATGGCAGCTACGCTATCAGTGGAACAAAAATCTGGATTACCGGCGGAGAGCATGATCTTGTCGACAATATCATCCATTTAGTGCTGGCTAAAATACCTGGCAGCCCAGAAGGCAGCAAAGGTATCTCATTATTTGTCGTCCCAAAAGTGCTTGAAGACGGGTCGCGCAATCCAGCATTTTGTGGAGGCCTTGAGCACAAAATGGGAATCAAAGCATCAGCGACTTGCGTAATGAACTTTGAAAATGCCAAAGGCTGGCTAGTGGGAGAAGCAAACCAAGGTCTTAAGTGCATGTTCACCATGATGAATGCTGCCCGTATCATGGTAGGTATCCAAGGTTTGGGGCTGGCAGAAACGGCTTACCAAGTATCATTGGGGTTCGCCAAGGAGCGCTTACAAAGTCGCTCCCTGTCTGGGCCTCAAAACAAGTCAGGCAAGGCAGACCCGATTATTGTTCACCCTGACGTGCGCCGCATGCTTTTAAAGCAAAAGGTTTTGATAGAAGGGTCTAGAGCAATGGCCAGCTTGGCCGGCCTTCACTTTGACCTAAGTCACCACCACGCCGATTCAAATGTGCGGGAACGCTCCGATGATTTGTTTCAATTACTCACGCCCATCGTCAAATCATTTCTGACCGATGAAGGATATGCTTGCGTCGATGCGGGCCTCCAATCTATGGGTGGCTCTGGCTTCACACAGGATTGGCCTGTTGAGCAACTGCTCCGCGATGGCCGTATTGCCCGCATCTATGAAGGCACCAACGGAATTCAAGCGATGGACCTAGTCGGCCGTAAGCTAACCATGAAAGGCGGGAAACTCCCCCTAACTTACTTCAATGAGATGCGTTCGTTACTTTCTATCGTATCAAACGAGAGTCACTTGAAGCACTGTGAAGGTTTTCTATCTACCTTGCAGTCTGCACTGAGTTGGTTAGGCCAGAACGCAAGCCAAGATCCGGAACAGGCAGGCGCGGTGGCATCGACGCTACTACGAACATTTGCACTAACCACCTTAGCTGTATTATGGGCCAGAATGGCCGCTCAAACGCAGCAAGCAGAAACAGCCAAACAATACCCAGCAGCGTTCCTAGAAGGCAAGCGTAAAGCTGCTGAACACTTCTTCCGCTTATACGCACCAGAAATGGAGGCATTGCTTTCAGACATAAAATCTGGAAAGAGTAGCATCATGGACTTTTCAGTCGAAGAGTTTTAGTCACCTCAAGCCACACTCCTGCATCATGCACAATTAATTAAGTGCATGATGCAGTTTTCTAGACAAGTATCCTTGCCATAGCGCGACAAACAATCAATCTTGTTGATACAAGCATTACTGACAGGAACAGGTATTATGAAATTTAAAGGACTAGACGATTTCACTCACACTCAAGAAGATAAAATAGGTGTGTTAATTACCAACTTAGGTACTCCCGACGGACCAACACCACAAGCTTTACGAGTTTACCTCAGACAGTTTCTGTCTGACCCTCGAGTTGTAGAAATTCCGCGACTTATCTGGCTGATAATTTTACACGGCATTATTTTACGCATACGTCCAAAA
>NZ_LWGJ01001060.1:0-5759 GCF_001635845.1 Oleiphilus sp. HI0132
GCCTTACTATGTGTACCGCTTGTCGACAAAGAGATTCTCGTTGGTGTGATTAACCTTTCCGGTGATGTGAAGAATGTGAGTTTTGCTGATAGTGATTATGAGTTCGTTTCTTCTGTAGCGCGATCCTTGGTGACGACAATCAAAAGTATTCGAATGCGTGAAGTTATCGAAGAGCAAAACAGAAACTTGGAAGCGAAAGTGGAAGAGCGTACTGCAGAGCTTCGTCAGAAGAACAACGATATTGCAAACATGATGGCGAATATGCACCAAGGTTTGTTTACTATTACCGAGGGTGGTTTTATTCATCCAGAGTATGCAGCATTCCTTGAGCAGATCTTTGAAACTGACCGTATCGCAGATCGTAACTTTGCGGACTTGTTGTTTAGCAACACAACGGCGGGTTCTGATGCAGTTGATCAGAATATTACTGGTGTCGATGCTATTGTCGGTGAAGACGAGATGATGTACGACTTCAACTCTCATTGCTTAATGACTGAAATGAACATCCGCATGGATGATGATCGTGAAAAGATTCTTGAGCTGGATTGGGATCCAATTATCAGTGAAGAAGGTGAAGTTGATAAGTTAATGGTGACAGTCAGAGATGTTACCGAGCTTAAAGCTCTAGAAGCAGAGGCTGAAGAGCAGAAGCGTGAGTTGGCAATTATTGGTGAAATCCTTGCTGTTGATGCAAGTAAGTTTGCCGACTTTATTGGTACTTCTGAAGACTTCTTGGCTGAATGTCGACAGCTTATCGAAGCAAATGATGAGAAAGACCTGGACATTATTGCTAACCTGTTCCGCTCAATGCACACAGTGAAAGGGAATGCTCGTACCTATGGTTTGAGTCAGGTTACCGACATTGTTCATGAAGTTGAAAGTACTTATGACGATCTTCGTAAGAATGAAGATGTACTTTGGGATCAGAAGCAATTGCTCGAAGAGTTAAGTGGTGCGGAAGATATCATCGCGAAGTATGCATATGTGTTCCGTGAGAAACTTGGTCGTGATGGAGAGGCTGAGAGTGGTATTTCCTTAGACCCGGCACGCGTCAGCTCTTGGTTGGAAAATATCAAGTCACTTACCCAGCAAACGCTTGATGACAATGTTAAAGGTGTTGTTTCTGAGGCATACAGCATGCTGATGTCAATGGAAGCTAAGCCCTTAGATGGTGTGATTTCAGATGTTATCGAATCAGCTAACTCGCTCGCAGAGCAGCTTGGCAAGGGTAAACCAAATATCGAAATTGATAATGCAGGAATCTTTGTTAAGAGCGAAGCGCATAGCACGCTTAATAACATATTCATGCATGTTTTCAGAAACGCTATGGATCACGGTATTGAGGGGATTGATGAGCGCCTTGAAAAAGGAAAATCTGAAAGTGGTACTATTAGTCTGGACGTTAGCTATATAGACGATTTGGCAAACCTTGCGGTTCGCGATGACGGGCGCGGTATTGCAATTAGCCGTATCTATAAAATGGCGATCGAGAAGGGTATTTATGCAGAATCCGATCCGAAGCCTTCAGCGAGTGAAATCGCTAATTTGATCTTCTCCTCGGGCTTCTCTACTGCGGATGAGGTTACGGACGTTTCAGGGCGTGGTGTTGGTATGGATGCTGTTAAGGGCTTCCTGGAGCGCGAAGGTGGAAGTATTGAGGTTATTCTGGATGATGGTGATGAGAATGCAGACTTCAGATCATTTACTACAAATATACGTATCCCGGCAAGTTTCTACCAGAAAGCTATTAGCTTTAACTAGTTTTAATAGTTGAGATTAAAGGCAGGCCTCTTACGAAAGTAAGGGGCTTTTTTGTTTGTGTTTGCGATATTTATAGTTGGCAAATCGATGTGGCTTATTTGGGGGTGAAAAAAACGGTCTGGTTGTATCCTGCAGGTCTTAGGCCTGGTCTATAGATTGGAGTGGATCTACAAAGAATTAATTCAAAGCGCAGCTTTGATAAAGTTAGGAAAGTGGGAATAAGAAGTTGGCTCCCCGAGCTGGGCTCGAACCAGCGACAAACGGATTAACAGTCCGCTACTCTACCAACTGAGTTATCGGGGAACAGAAGACTAACGAAGACTTCGTTAATCAAGGCCGCGTATACTAAAGAGCAAAGCGGCCCAGGTCAAGACCTTAAAGTACTTTTTTGAGACGTGAAATTGCTGACTCTAATATTTCCATGCTGGTTGCAAAGCTTAGGCGCATGCATCCAGGAGACCCAAAAGCAGACCCAGGTACAAGTGCCACACCTGCTTCACTTAGCAGCATCTCGGCCATTTCAACATCGTTAGATATATTCGCTAGATTGTCGATAGCACCCTGGAAGTTTGGAAAGACATAAAATGTTCCATCGCCAGAAATACATTCCACGCCGGGAAGTTCATTAAGCGCTGCGACAAGATAGTCGTGGCGCTTTTTAAACTCGGTAACCATTGTTGTGATGCATTCCTGGCTGCCATTTAGTGCTTCCAACGCCGCGGCTTGAGAAATGGAGCAGGGGTTCGATGTGCTTTGCGACTGAATCTTTTTCATCGCAGCGATTGCTTTTTCTGGTCCTGCTGCGTAGCCAATGCGCCAGCCTGTCATGGAATATGCTTTAGAGACACCATTCAAAACAAAGGTGCGGTCATATAGCTCTGGGCAGGCGTTCAATATGTTAACGAAAGGTTGTTCTGTCCATAGAATATGTTCGTACATATCATCGGTAACGACTAAAATCTCAGGGTGTTGTTTTAGTGCCTCGCCAATGGCAACCAGTTCTTCACGTGTATAAGCAATCCCGGTTGGGTTCGAGGGAGAGTTTAAAACTACGATTTTGGTTTTATCGGTAATTGCTGCTGACAGTTGCTCGGCAGTCATTTTAAAACGGTTATCAAGGCTCGTTTCAACAATAACTGGTTTGCCTTCCGCTATCTTGACCATGTCGGGGTAGGATACCCAGTACGGTGCAGGGATAACGACTTCGTCGCCTGGGTTTAGCAAGGCAAGTGAGAGATTGAAAAAGCTTTGCTTTCCGCCAGACGATACGAGGATCTGCTTAGGCGTATACTCAAGCTTGTTATCGCGCTTGAATTTATCGATGATCGCGCCTTTTAGTTCTGGAGTGCCGTCTACTGCGGTGTAGCGCGTCTGGCCATTTTTTATTGCACTAATCGCAGCCTGCTTAATGTGTTCAGGGGTGTCGAAGTCTGGTTCGCCAGCGCCTAAGCCGATAATATCTTTACCTGCGGCTTTTAGTTCATTGGCTTTGTTGGTAACAGCCAAGGTCGGAGATGGTTTTATAAGTTGTACCCGGTTTGAAAGTTCCAGGGCAGATAAAGCTGGGTTGGATGATTGTGCTTCCAAGTCTGTTTCCTCAATCAGGAATAATTGCTCACCGTAAATAAAGAACGTGCACTGGCTTATTCTAAAGCAAAAAATTTGCTATCGTTTGCTACCCGATAAGCGCATCGCATAGCTGCAGTTGTATTTATATACAAGTGTCTTAGTGCTGCCACCCAAGTTTAGAAGGTCAATCTACAGTCATGCTTCGTGACTGATAATAGATTTTCCTTTAAGGGAGTGGTCAAACTTGCGAAGTCTATCATTTTTTCATTACGACCGGAATCATAATGGCGAAGGAATTTTTACTAGAGTCACGATTTTCCCCAGCGGGGGATCAGCCTGAAGCAATCAAACAACTTGTTGAGGGGATAGAAGACGGTTTGATGTATCAAACGCTTCTTGGTGTAACGGGGTCAGGTAAGACCTATACGGTTGCAAACGTTATCTCAGCGCTTCAGCGACCTACTATTATAATGGCGCATAATAAAACACTGGCGGCTCAGCTATACGGCGAATTTAAAGAGTTTTTCCCGCAAAACTCGGTCGAGTACTTTGTTTCTTACTATGACTATTATCAACCTGAAGCCTATGTTCCATCTTCAAACACCTTTATTGAAAAAGATGCTTCAGTCAATGAACATATTGAGCAGATGCGTCTATCTGCAACTAAAGCACTTATGGAGCGGCCAGACGCAATAATTATTGCCACGGTTTCTGCCATCTACGGTTTGGGTGACCCGGAATCATATCTCAAGATGATGCTACATCTAGATAGGGGGGAGCCGGCTAGTCAACGCGATATCTTAAAACGATTGGCCGAGATTCAATATACGCGAAATGACATCGAGCTACACCGAGCTACCTATCGTGTGCGTGGTGATGTGATAGACGTCTTCCCCGCTGAGTCTGAAAAAGAGGCAATCCGAATTGAGCTATTTGATGATGAGGTCGAGAACTTAAGTTTCTTTGACCCCTTAACCGGCGAAGTGACGCGTCGTGTGCCTCGGATTACGATTTACCCTAAATCCCATTATGTTACGCCGCGCCAAACAATTCTGAATGCTGTGGATGGAATTAAGTCCGAATTAGAAATTCGTTTAGCGCAGTTACGGGACAATAATAAGCTCGTCGAAGCGCAAAGGCTAGAAGAACGAACTCGCTATGATACAGAGATGATGACAGAGCTGGGTTACTGTAATGGTATTGAAAACTACTCGCGCTACTTGTCTGGGCGCGATGTCGGCGCAGCGCCGCCTACCTTGTTTGATTATTTGCCGGATAATGCCTTAATGGTAATCGATGAGTCGCACGTAACGATTCCTCAGATTGGTGCAATGTTTAAAGGCGACAGGTCTAGAAAAGAAACCTTGGTGGAGTATGGTTTTAGGCTTCCGTCGGCACTTGATAATAGGCCTATGCGTTTTGAAGAATGGGAGCGTATATCTCCCCAGTCTATTTTTGTTTCCGCGACACCATCAACCTACGAAGAAGAGCATGCTGACAAAACCGTTGAGCAGGTCGTTAGGCCGACGGGGTTGCTTGATCCTCTAATAGAAGTGAGGCCTGCTACAACTCAAGTAGATGATTTGCTGTCGGAGATTAATGCGGCAACCGAGCTAGACGAAAGAGTGTTGGTTACAACGCTAACAAAGCGTATGGCTGAGGATCTCACAGATTTCTTAATGGAGCATGGCGTTCAAGTCAGATACTTGCATTCCGATATAGATACTGTCGAAAGAATTGAAATTATTCAGGACTTACGTCGTGGTGAGTTTGATGTCCTGGTAGGTATTAATCTGTTAAGAGAAGGGCTTGATATGCCGGAAGTTGCCCTGGTTGCAATTCTCGATGCTGATAAGGAGGGTTTTCTTCGTTCCGAAAGATCACTGATTCAGACGATAGGGCGGGCGGCTAGAAACGTTAAGGGCAGAGCGATCTTATATGGAGATAAAATCACACGATCAATGGAGAAGGCGATATCAGAAACAAAGCGCCGTAGAGCAAAGCAGATGAACTTCAATGAAGTAAATGGTATTACGCCCCAAGGCCTGAATAAGAAGGTTGGTGATATCATGGAAGGTGCTTCTTTCATTCCTGGAAAGCGCAAAGCAAAAAATAAAGTTGCGGATGCAGGTCAGGAGTACGATATGGCAATCGCTGCTCGAACACCGAAAGAGCTGGAGTCTGAGATGCGTTCATTAGAAGAAGAAATGTATCAGGCAGCAAAAGACTTAAAATTCGAAAAGGCAGCAAGTTTACGAGATAAAATTTCCGAGATTAAAGAGCGCCTACTTCTATAGTTAGCGCGTTATTTACAATTCGCGTCAGAAAAACGTCGTTTTTATGCACATTTTCGAATTTGCTAAGAAAGTCAATATGAAACATGGCGTTTTTTTGCAAAAATACTAAAGAAACTATAAGGCATTGAAAAA
>NZ_LWGJ01001061.1:0-670 GCF_001635845.1 Oleiphilus sp. HI0132
TGGGCGTAGCGCGAATACCCACACACGGGTCGTGACGGCCTTTAGTTGATACTTCAATCTGATTCCCTGCGGTATCAATACTTCTACCCGGCAAATGAATACTTGAAGTCGGTTTCAAGGCCATATGTGCAACAATATCCTGCCCGGTTGAAATACCACCTAAGACACCGCCCGCGTGATTCGAAAGAAACCCTTCCGGCGTCATCTCGTCTCTATGCTCTGTGCCCTTTTGCTCAATACAATCAAAACCTGCACCAATTTCCACACCTTTTACGGCATTGATACTCATAAAGGCATGCGCCAGCTCGGCATCTAGCCGGTCAAAGATTGGCTCACCCAAACCAGGTGGTACATTGCGTGCAACAACAGAAATTTTCGCGCCAATAGAGTTACCCTCTTTATTCAGCGCTTTCATATAATCTTCCATCTCACCGACTTTACCGGCATCAGGGCAGAAAAATGGATTGTCATTGACGATAGACATATCCACTTTTTCAACTTTAATTGGACCCAGCTGAGACAGGTAACCGTTGATTTCAATACCAAACGATTGCTTCAAGTATTTCTTGGCGATAGCACCCGCTGCAACACGCATTGCTGTTTCTCGAGCAGAAGAACGACCGCCCCCGCGGTAATCCCTGAAGCCATATTTCTGGTTGTAAGCATAATC
>NZ_LWGJ01001062.1:0-8098 GCF_001635845.1 Oleiphilus sp. HI0132
TCACCGAATTAAACAGAGTCCAGTTAGGGGCCAAAAGCTTGCACGGTTCTAAAGGAAAGAAAAAACAAATCGGAACATGGTCCAAACTCGTGGCACTGTGCACCAAGTCCATGGGCGGATACTATCGCGCCAATGGCACTGTTGTTCGTGACCTGGCCAGCGATAAGGCGAGTGATGAAGCAGACGAGCCGATCTATGTTGAAACCGATGTTGCTTTTGCCAGCCTCAATGAGCGCACTCATGCTCGAATCAGGCACCAGGAAACCCTAAGACAAGCAAATATTGAAGCAATATTAGCAATTGCTTCCGGTCTACTAGGACAAAAAGTTACGGCTAAATCCGTAGATTCAGATTGGGCAAATATATTCTTTGACTACGCCCAGAATGTTAGTAGCAGCCCAATGCAAAGCCTCTGGGCCAGAGCTCTACTTTGTGAGCTAAAACGACCTCATTCAATCTCCAAGCGTAGCCTGAACTTTCTATACCATTGTGACGCTTGGGAAATTACTGCCTTTAAGAAGGTTTCCAACTATGCCTTTATCGGCCATAACGGTCACCCTTTTGTGTTTCGCGCCAACAACAGCTTAACGAAGGAAGATGATATATTTTCCGAGCTGCGCCTACTATCACACTGCGTCAATGCAGGTATGATTGCAAGAGACCCTAGTGAGCTACTAGTTGGCTACGAGTTTTATTACCGTAAAACGCGACATAGTGTTAGCCACGACTTTACCGCTCCCGGCCAAGGCGTCGGTTTCTATACCCAGGCATTCACCAAAACAGGTAGCGACTTACTCAAAATAATCGGTGGCTTAGACTCAATCCCAAGCAGTAACTTACAAAGAAGAGTCGTCTGGGAATACTTATCTGACTTTATCGATATTGAAGCGGCAACAGCTAATAGCAACAAAAGCAGCACCCTTAAAGAATCTATCGCCGGTTAAATCGCACGCTCCAAAATTATCAAAGAGTTAGTGAAGTACTTAAACTAAGCCCGAAACAAAAAAACCGACAATCAATGTCGGTTTTTTTATGGGTGAGAAAAGGAGCTTAACCCTGATCGCGCCCCTTACCTGCAGCGATACGTAAACGTAGAGCATTCAATTTAATGAAACCTTCAGCATCTTTCTGATCATATGAACCACCGTCATCTTCAAATGTAGCGATACTCTCATCAAACAAGGTTTCTTCAGATTTACGACCGACAACCACAACGTTACCCTTATAAAGCTTAACGCGAACAACACCGTTTACATAATGCTGTGTTTCATCTATCAAGGCTTGAAGCGCTTTACGCTCAGGGGACCACCAGTAACCGTTATAAACCAACTCCGCATACTTAGACATAATACTGTCTTTCAAATGCGCAGACTCTTTATCGAGAGTCAAAGATTCAATCGCACGGTGAGCCTTAAGCATAATCGTGCCCCCTGGCGTTTCATAGCAGCCTCGAGACTTCATACCTACATAGCGGTTTTCAACGATATCCAAACGGCCGACACCATTATCACCACCGACCTTATTCAAGGTCTCAAGCACGGTTGCCGGGCTCATCGCTTCACCATTGATCGCGGTGATATCGCCTTTCTCATATGTCAGTTCGATATAAGTCGGTGTATCTGGAGCGTTCTCAGGAGAAACAGACCAACGCCACATTTCTTCTTCAGGCTCATTCCAAGGATCTTCTAGCATATCGCCTTCATAAGAAATATGTAGCAAGTTTGCATCCATAGAATAAGGAGACTTACCTTTCTTCTTTTCAACTTCGATACCGTGTGTATCACAATAGGCTAACAAGCTTTCACGAGAGTTGAGATCCCATTCTCTCCAAGGTGCAATGACCTGAACACCCGGCTTAAGTGCATAGGCACCTAACTCAAAACGAATCTGGTCATTACCTTTACCGGTCGCACCGTGAGAGATAGCACAAGCACCTGTTTCATTAGCAATTTCGACCATTCGCTTGGCAATTAAAGGACGAGCAATAGACGTACCTAACAGGTACTCGCCTTCATAAATAGTATTTGCTCTGAACATCGGGAAAACATAGTCACGAACAAATTCTTCGCGCACGTCTTCAATATAGATTTCTTTAACACCCAATGCTTCTGCTTTGGAACGTGCAGGTTCAACTTCTTCACCTTGACCAAGGTCAGCTGTGTAGGTAACAACTTCACAGTTGTATGTTTCCTGTAACCATTTAACGATTACAGAGGTGTCTAGACCACCAGAATAAGCCAAGACAACTTTGTTAATTTCTGACATAGAAAGGCTCCAACTATCGAAGATGCAGACAAAACAAGCTGTCACTCTTCAGCCACAAACAGCTAAACGAGTGAAATCCTGTTCCGCTTAATAATATTCATTACGAAAAGGCGGCTATTCTACTTGCTGTTGGGCCACAAATACAAATATTGCCGAGATATTTACTGTATTACGCTTAATCTAGATCGCGAACCAGCCGAACGGTGCTACGTCTATTCAGTTTCTTATTCTTTTTGGTGTTATTTTTAGCCACCGGATAACGCTCACCATGGTAACGTGTACGGATAATATCGGCTTCCAGACCATTATTGATTAAGTAATCCCTAACGGCTTGCGCGCGTGCTTTAGATAAGCGCCGGTTATAAATTCTACGGCCAGTACTGTCTGTGTGACCATCAACATAAATAGCTGTCACACTCGAGTCATTTAAGACATAGAGAACCACCAAATCCAGTGACTTTATATCACGCTCGGTTAGATCTGACTTATCAGATTCAAAATGCACACGCGTTTTCTCGACCTGCCTAAAATTAACCGGCAACAAACCTGCTATACAATCAAGATAGCCATTATAGATTGACTTGAAATTAACACTATTAATTCTAACCCTGATTGAATCATCGCTGTACCAAGCTTTCCGGGTAAAAGTTGGCGTCATGCCTTCTAATAGGCCCTGCATCATATTAGTCGCTTTAGCTCTAGGCACACTTAAAGGCTGATCACTATCTACAACGTCGACATAACCCAGATCCTGAATTACCTTGCCCGGCTTCCAAGATGAAGCCTCAACCACTAACGCCGCTTTACCCGGTTTCATAGGGTTATTATTAGTCATCGTATAGAAGCGCAGGTTCTCTCCTGCTTCATGATAGAAGACACCCTTACCATAATAAGGAATATCATGAACCAGACTGCATTCGAATATAGAGGAAGACAGGTACCACTGACTCTGATCCAGCTCTGCGCTATAGGTTTTGGCATGGGCAAGGCTTGATAAGCAAGCTATCACGACTCCTAACATTAAGCCTCTTACAAAAGTACTACCGCGCTTCAAATCGGACACCTCACAAATTCTCTTACCATAATAAATCGGATCAGCTCTTTTTGTAGCAAGCCCCTAATAAGGTATTTTCCAAGTCACATAAAAACTGAAAACAAAACCTGGCAATTCTTTGCCCTATCATAACCTTGCTCTGATATACTGTCGCTACAACTTGGCCGACTTAGCCACGCAACGGAACAAATAAGGACAAACCGTGCCAAACCAATCTGAAAAATGCAATTCTCACGCCATATCCAATCGCTTTCGGGGCTTTCTTCCAGTCGTGATTGATGTTGAGACCGCTGGCTTTAACGCAAAAACCGACGCTCTACTAGAAATAGCCGCTGTTATTATCAGCATGAAGACCGATGGCGATCTCTACCTAAAAGAAACTGTACATTGCAATGTAGAGCCTTTTAGAGGAGCAAATCTTGAGGCTTCTGCGCTAGAATTTACCGGAATTGATCCGCACAGCCCTTTTCGTAATGCTCAACCCGAAAAGCTAGCCCTAGATAAAATATTCACACCTATTCGAAAAGCAGTGAAGGAAACTGGCTGTACACGAGCTGTACTTGTGGGTCATAACGCAACCTTTGACCACAACTTTGTCTTTGCCGCAGCAGAAAGAGCCAATATTAAGCGCAACCCTTTTCACCCCTTTTCGACATTTGATACAGCAACGCTGTCGGGTTTGGCATATGGCCAAACCGTTCTCGCAAAAGCCTGTGGAGCGGCAGGAATTGAATTTGATGGGAAAGCCGCTCATACCGCAAAGTATGATACGGAGAAGACAGCAGAACTATTCTGCAAGATAGTCAATAAGTGGCAACACCTCGGCGGCTGGCCCCTGTCCTCTTAAGCACTTTCTACTAAGATAAGCCAGACAGCAGCTGCGCGCTTCAGATATCGCCACCTAGGGTTTGTTCGTCTGGCTTTGTTTCCTGGGCCATACCAAACTAAACTTCGCTCCACCCATATCACTTCTGCCCAAGAAGGCTTGCCCCCCATGCCAATAAAGAATACGGCGTACAATTGACAAGCCTAGGCCATAACCCCCTGAAGCACGTGTGCGACTATCGTCCAAACGCGCAAACGGCGTAAAGACAGACTCCCAATCTTCCTCTGGAATACCAGGGCCATCGTCTTCAACATCTACACGACATGTCTCTGCATCAAAAGAGCAAACAACTTTTACCCTTCCTTGAGCATAGCGTGTCGCATTACCAACAAGGTTTTGAATCGAACGATGTATATAACGTGTTTCAACCTCTGACATTTTCCATACATCAGAGCCCTCTTTAAACTCAGAGAAAATACTCATATCTGGCTTAACAAGGCCTTGCTCGGAAACAACTTGATCAACAATTGCGCTAATATCAGCTTCCTGAAATGCCAAGATTGGCCCGCCCTGCTCAAGTCGAGCATAGGTCAATATCTCATCAATTAATTCGTCAAGCTCCTGAATATCGCCATCGATCCCCTTTACTTGCTTTTGCAATGCTTCCTCGGAGGGACAGTCTTCAATCATTTGTACACCAAAGCGTATTCTAGCAACAGGGGTTCTAAGCTCATGCGATACAGCATGGATCATTTCTTTCTGCACATACATCAGGCGCTGTATATGGTCGGCCATACTATTGAAAGCACCACCTAAGCGACTGATCGCATCTTCACTTCCCGCCCCGGATACACGAGCATCTAGCTCACCTCGCGAAATACGACTTGCCGCTGTTTCAATAGAGCGTAAACGGCGACTGAACCCCTCTACCAGGTAATAAACAAAGAGCATAAGCACTGCAACACACAGGGAAACCAGTGCAACGAACAAAATAAATGAAAAACCGGAGAACACTTCACCATACTCTAGACGAAGCAGTTCTCCGCTCTTCAAGCGCACATAACTAAATAAACCATCTTCATCAAGACCGTCATGAAAACCCTGTTTGGCAATATCATTTAATACTAACTGAGAACTTACCGAACTCGTCTCTTCCAATTTAGCAATCGAGACATTAAGCAGTGATTCAATGCTTTCAAGCTTGCTCAACTCCGTCGCATCAACCAGTAATTCGCTTACAAGAAGACGAAAAAGTGCTGAAAACTGCTTATCGCGCAAAGACTCAAAAACTAACAACTGCTCGCTAGAATTTTGCTGCTGGATAATCGCTCTAAGGTAGTCACCTTCCAGGGACACAAGCAGTCGTCCATACATCAAACGCTCTTGCTCTACCGCACTTAGACCTAATGATTCATAATCAGATAGGTAAGTATGTTCAGGCAGCTTTGAATGATCTTCACTGATTACACGGGATAGTTCGGTCATAGGAGTAACCAGCAAATCATGCCAGTAGTGCTCTTCCCTAACCTGATTAGAGACTTTAACCAGACCAAGACTAAAAAGGCCTAGCACAGTGATCACTGAAACTAGGCCAATAAAAATACGAATTAGAATTTTCTTCAAAACCAAAACTCTTTAAATAATTTGGCAAGCCGAGCTTGAGAGACTTATAAACTAAGCCTCTTTTACAAACAAATAGCCCTTGCTTTGAACTGTCTTGATCCTTCGTGGGTGAACCGGATCATCACCTATTTTCGGACGAATTCTAGAGACTCGAACATCAATCGAACGATCTTGACCATCATATTCGATACCGCGCAAGTTAGTAAAGATTTCTTCACGGCTCAGCACGTTACCTGCATTACTGGATAATAACCAAAGTAAGTCAAACTCTGCACTGGTTAAATCGATACTTTCATCGTCCAACCATGCCTCTCGCATTGAGCTATCAACAACCAGGTTGTTAAATACCAAGCGGGTCGCATCAGCTGCCTGACCTGACTCTGCACCAGCATCTGATGATTGGTCAACATGCTCATTAATCCGACGAAGTAAGGCGCGAATTCTTGCTAGCAGAACCCTAGGACGAACAGGCTTAGACATATAATCATCGGCCCCCATTTCCAAACCTAGTACCTGATCTAGATCGTCAGTTCGCGCAGTCAACATAAGAATCGGTCCATTATAATTAGGACGCACCTTACGACATATTGACAAGCCATCCTCACCTGGAAGCATCAGATCCAACACTACCAGATCAGGCTTTTCATTGACGATACGATCAACTGCATGAGAGCCATTACCTTCAACCGAAACGACAAGCCCATTACTCTCCAAGTATTCCTTGGTGAGATCAGCTAAACGCTCATCGTCTTCAACTATTAAAATTCGCCAAGCGTCGTTTTGTTGTTCAACTTCCATCTGTATTTTCTTATCTTAGTTCGTGATTTGGGATTGCATGGAGACCCGAAAGGTACTGATATTCCATACATTTTTCCGTTATGTAACAGTAAGTATATATGCAGCTTCAAAAAACACATGAAAAATTGCATATTTTTTATTCTAGCTAAATTTTACGCAGCTTCGACCACTTCGATTATCTCAATCTCAAAATTGAGAACCAAGCCTGCTAAAGGGTGGTTTGCATCAACCAGGACGAAGTCTTTTTCTACTTTAACAACCTGAACAACCTGCGCATCAGAGCCGGTATTGGTCTGGAACTTCATACCTTCTACAACATGCTCTACTCCTTCAAAAGCTGACATAGGTACTTTTGACACAAACTCCGGGTTATGCGCACCATAAGCCATTTCTGGCGGCACCTGCACTTCCAAGCGATCACCCGCTTGCCTCCCCTTTACAGCTTCTTGAAGCCCTCGAATCACGGAAGCACCACCAATCTCAATTACCATTGGTTCGCCACCTTCTGAAGTATCGACTACTTGCCCATCATCATTCTTCAACCAATAGTTAACTTTATATACTTGCCTTTCTGCCATTATTTATCACTCTTGTTAATCAGACCGGCTTGCCAACCAATCTACAGCTATGCGCCAGGTATTTTGCGGCGCTTTGTTACCAGCAAAGACGCCCGCATGCCCACCCGGAACAACACAAAACTCTTTATCTTCTGAAGAGACTATATCCAAAACCTTGTGCGCAGCACTTACACTCACCAAATTATCAGACTCGCCTGCAAATGCCAGAATCGAGCATCTAATTTGATTAAACTCGGCCATCACCTTTCCAATACGCATTTTTCCTTTAGCCATGGTGTTATTGATCATCATATGAACCGCCATTTCCCGAATGGTACGCCCTGGATAATCTACCATGTCGTCAAACCACTTGCTCATAGTCAGACTTTCTTCCAAATACTCCCTATCCCATAAATTCAAAAACTTCTCATACGTATTAATCACTGAGCCCATTGGGTTAGTTAATTTAAACACTAGCGATGAAGTCCATCCAGGCACATGAAAATAGCGTGTCGGTAAATCAAGTAAGGAAAAATTAAGCACGTTGGAAACCAGGTGCGCTGGCTTATATATTGCCGACAAAACCTTACCTGCTGCGCCGCTCTGATGCATATCGATCGGACTCGCGACTGTCACCAGGTTTTTGACTGATTCATCACCTGAAACCGCCAGATACATAAGAGAAAGCAAGCCACCCATGCAGTATGCAAAGATTGACACCTCCTCCTCATCAGAATGCGTAATGACAGCATCCATGATCATTGGCATCCACTCTAGCACATAGCTTTCCAGCGACAGGTTTTTATGATCTGCGGTTACATCTCCCCAATCAACCAAGTAAACATCATAACCATTCGCTAAAAAATAACGAACAACACTTCTATGCGGCATCAAATCAAATATCATTGATGTTGCGGCTAAAGGCGGCACCAAGATAACGGGCGTTTTGTGTCGCTTTTTCTCTACCTTGATTTT
>NZ_LWGJ01001063.1:0-15569 GCF_001635845.1 Oleiphilus sp. HI0132
AAACGAACTATCCATAATAGCTTTAAGGTTTTACAGGTCAATAACACCTAGATGACCATTTAGTTAGAGTCTGGGTAAATGCCTTTAGTAGGCCTATCGTCTGGCCGGAAGGTATAGATACGAAAAAGCCAGGTCGCTGACCTGGCTTTTTTTACTTCATTTTAAGGTAAGGGCTGTTTAAATGCTTTATCCCGGAAGAAGGAACCTAATCCGGTCGATGCATCAACTTGCCACCAGCCAGCGAACCCCCATACTTCTGTTGTTTCTGAGTTATCATCTGCATTTGATGTGTCGTCTGTTACTGATTCAACATAAACATAATCGAGTGAACTATCCGGGCAATCAACAGTTGATGTACCGCCGCCCTCAAAACATATCAAGATTTCATCTGTTGAAGTATCGAGCGACCAGCTTAAACCTGTCTCAGAACCTCCATCCCATACTTCTGAAAATACGCCCCCGCTAGCAAAAATCATTTGCTCACTTAGGTTATGTTCAAAAAAGTAGGTACCCAATAAATCACTCTCAGCCGTCAAATCAACAGGGCTAGGCACTTCTGAGGCTAAGGTAGACTGAGTCACCATTAGCTCGGCACGCGTAGGTCCTTCCATCATACCGTCCTTTTTGACGACAATTTCGGGCCTGAACAAGTCACTAAAATCAGCTAATGCCACGTCATGTACTTCAGATAAACCAGCAATAGTAATTTCAAGATTACCTGAGCTATCTACCAACCAAGTTGTTGCCTCATCACCTGTATCTGTTGTTCCAGCACTTTCGTCATCATGCCTCCAGACGAATCGTCCAGTATTACCTGAGCTGTCAAATACATAATATTCTTCATACTCTGTCGAAGTGCCATCGTCATACCATTCTCTTAAGAGACCAGAACCCAGAACTCCCAGCTCTTGTCCTTGCGTCAGAGTTGCAGAGTCCGAGAAGTCCACTCCATTATTGCTTGCCGCAGCAAATGGATCTGCGCCCACACGCTGAAGTACAAAGGAACCTTCACCATCATCTAGGCTAAGCGCGTCTCCATTTAAAGACATGCTCCAACCGAGACCTGAAGGATGAGATAAACCGCCCTCACCGTCGCTTTGACCCAGCACGGAAACAGAGAAATCTCCTGTTTCCTGATCCCAGGTATAAGTTCCGTGCTCTGCTGAAGTTGGCACTATCACACCAACATCATGCTCTTCTCCGTTGTTGGTATGCATAATGATGTAGCGAGTTTCATCCACAAAAACCAGAATATTCATATTACCCGGCTCAGGTATCTGCCAGGCACCAATTAGTGGGTTCGTATCAGAGTATCCTCGCACAAGCTCATCCGGGCCTATATCATCATCGAACGTTAATACATCGCCATCGATCACCATGGTCATCTCGCCAATGGCATTATCAAGCCCTCCATCACCGTCACTTTCGCCAACTTTATTTGGTTCAAAAACACCGCTTGTTGGGTCCCATGTATATGTGCCATGCTCTGCAGAAGTTGGTAGCACACCATAAACCGGATCGGATTCCGAGTTTGCAGTATGCCCTACGATATAATTCGCATCACCATAAAAGACAACTGCATGGTAGTCACTGCCACCGTTATCAAGTAGCCAAAGGCCGATATTCTCTCCAGCCGGAGCACCGCCCGTTCCGCCACCATTACCCGGTAAGATGACAGCCGCTTTCAGATCCTCAAAAGCTACATTATTGAACATCAGTTCCTTATCACCGGCGCCCTGTAGCTGTACTCCTCCTCGGCGCACAATCGGCCCTGCCGTTTCGGAATTATCAACAAAGATAAACTGGTGACGCTCTTCACTATCCAAATCAACGAGCTTCGCTACCAATTCAGGCACCTCGAAAGAAATAACTTGATGTGAATCGATGGTTGTCGAGCTTATCGCCAGTTCAGCTATATGGAATACATCTGAAGAGTGGTCATAAACTTTCACAAAACCAATCCCTGCATTTTGATCACCGTCCAAACCACTGCCGTCACCTGAAGTCGACTCAAGATAAGCACGAATATGGAATGATCCACCATGATCATAACCATGACCAATATACAGCCCCCGATCAGACACTTCTTGCGTCACTGGCTGAGCAAGTAGCTCTGCCGCGGTCGAAAATACATCAGCAAAAGACGTCGCTGGAATTGGATCATGAATACCATCCTCATCAGGGTCTTCAGCGACAAAGCCTATTGGCACCACATTGTCGCAATCAAGGTTTGAAGCAAACCAAGGTGACCAGTCTGCATCACACTCGAAAATATACGAAGTGTTAACAGCGCTGAGCTCTGCAACAAAGATCTCTGCGCCATCACTAAAGACGGCATCCGCATCGAAAGCTTCATCACCAAAGGCTAAGTGAACTGGCAAACCAGAGACATCAAAGGCGGACAAATCTACATCCGTCGCGACAACATCGTTGGGATCACCATCAAAGCTTGCTGCAACTCTCGCGGTCTCACCAAGCGTTTCTGATCCATCGGCACCGTAACCGACAATGATAAACAGGTCATCAAGTCTTTCAATGCCATTGGCTGTCAGTACCGACATTTCTCCTGCACCGATATCTTCTGAGCTACGATCAACCCACATGCCAGTTTCAGGGTCTAACTCAAATAGCGTCTCAAGCTCACCACTTATTGTTCCGTATTCAAACTCAAGTTGAGTATTGCCCGCAGCATCGTGGTCATAGTCTATTTCAAACCATGTTGCCCCCGTAGAATCAATATCGCTTTCGGTAATGGCAACGGGTGCCGAGCCTGTATAAGTGCCGTTAGAAGAACAGGTTAAGGTTTCACTTTCATTTTGCTCTGAATCCGTAAAACTCCCACCAGCTATACCCGTACCATCATAGTTACCTGATAGTACAAAGCTTCGACCCGGTTCGTTATTAAGCTCTTCTACAGAGAAATCGCCATTAGTATCGATCGTACCAATCGACATCCAGCCGTCTTCGCCGTCACCTCCATTGAGAATAACCTGGTTTCCTTCCTGCTGTACTCGAACCAAAGCAAAACCTGATAACTCATCTTCCGCAACACATTGATCACCAGAGTCATTTAGCATCTCGTTATCTGGGTTAGTTCCGTCAACACTCCAGGCAAGTAGGTACTCACCAGACATATTAGGAACACCCGAGCCATCGCATGTGGTATCAGCTGTATATGGACAAGCATCGGCGTTATCACCGATACCATCGCCATCGGTATCAAACTGCTCTGTCGCATCATCAACAAACGCATCTTCCTGATCGACAATACCATCACCGTCAGCATCTTCGACTGTAGTACCACCAGTCCCACCATTATTCATTGCCATCAAGAAGGATTCAGCTGATAGTTGCCCATCAAAGAACCATTCCGTGTCATCAGAACAAGGTACAGACCCCCAACATACCAGTAGCGCACCATTTTCATCATCGACCCCAAAGGCGTGAATATATTCTGTTTCTGTGCCTCCATTGAGTGATAAAACCAAGTCCCCGGCTTCTATACTCCAGTCACCTGAATAGTGTGATTCTCCGCGCGACAAGGCATTGTCATCTAGCTCAGCACTAAACGAGCCATCAGAATTAAAGGTCATGGACTCCATAATGTAGTAAGGGTCGCCACCATCATCTGGCGCATCGTCGAAGTAAACATTAAAGCGAGTTTGGTCAGAAAGTTCTTCTACCGTAAACATATGACCAGAGGTGTCTCCCCCATCACAGGCATCACCTATTCCATTATGGTCGCTATCTTGCTGATCACTGTTTGCATCAGTCGGACAGTTATCAATATCATCCGGTATACCGTCTGAGTCACTGTCAGTCGCATCTTCACTCACTGCATACAGCATGCTAGCAATGTAGTCATTAGCTTCACCATCATGGAAGAACTTGGTAGAAATATGAGGGAAGCCATCAGACAAGATGCCTAGCTTACGAGAGAATACTCCTGAAGCACTTGTCGCCGTAAAGCGAACAAAGCCAGAATCTATCGACCAGGTAGTCGTGTATTCAGTTCCAGTGTGATGGTCTTCGAAGCTGCCGGTTCCACCGCTATCAAAAGCAACCGTATCTTGCTCGCTGTACCAAACGGTATCGTTCACTTCTTCTGTCGTTAGCAGCTTATCCAGGCCGCCACAGTCCTCGACAGCTTGGTCGTAGTCCGCTTCAACCGCGCCACTTTCGACATCCCCTGTGGTACAGGCTTCTGGGCCGCTAGTTCCCATATCACGCATCCACTGTGCAGGGCCGTCATATTCAATACTGGAATCATTACCTTCATCGATTACCGCACGAATACTCCCATAGTCCACAGACCCGGAAGTCAGCGTATATTCATCCCAGTCATGAGAACCGGTAGCAGTAGTAATTTCCAAGACTAAGGTTTCACCATCGATTAACCAGGTAAACTCTTCTCCCTCTGCAGGACCGTCTTCAAAGAAAACTGTCCCCGTACCATCATCTCGTATTTTGTAGAAAGCCTGGCTCTCAGGCTCGGTGTCACCTTCTGGGAAGGTGATTGCAAAGTGACCAACCACATTCTCAGCTGTGAATACACCGTCTTCAGAACCACTGCCACTACAGGCATCTCCAACACCATCGCCACCCGTATCTGCCTGGTCGGGGTTTGGCACATCGATACAGTTATCTTCACTGTCTACAACTCCATCGTGGTCTGAGTCTGGCTCTGGAGGAATATAGCTAAAGTTACCCTGAACCTCCTCAATCGCCGGACCATTCAAGCCACTATCATAATGGTGCTTACCTGCTTCGCGGAAATGCCCAGTACGAACATAGAGCTGACTGTCGGATGAGTCTTCGATCATTGAAGCAATCACAGCATCAGGCATTTCATCACCAAACTCTTTACCAAGCTCTGTAGGTAAAGCGAAAGAAATCACCAAGTTCGTATCATCACCTAATGGGTCCTCTATCGTCCAACTTGAAGAGTGATCGAGTGCTTCAAGCGACTCGCTATCCCAGTCATAGATATAGAAGCTGACATCACCACTTGTACCCTCATCACCACTTGTGTCGGCACCCGTTAGGTAGGCAAAAACTTCACCTTCATCAGAGTAACCCGCTGGCATACCCTGCCATTTCTCTGTCATTGAAGAGTCTGCTTCATAAATAATGTCACCTAACGAATCGGCTAACACAGGGCTACCCGTACCGTCATCTGTTTCCATTGCATTATGACAAGCCATCGTTGGTGCGGTACCGTCTGCCGGACCATCATCAGGTGCTCCCCCGCAGCGAACTTCATAAACATCCAACTGCGACACAGCATGTATCCCCAAAGCCAAGACCTCACTACCTGCAAAGACTTCTTCAGGCGCTGTTAGGCCTTCTTCACTCCACTCACGAGGGATCAAACCAAACATTGGCTCTTCCGTAACATTCGCAGAGAATGGCGTTACTTGCCAGTTCGCTAAAATGTTATCGCTTGCATCCTTTGCAACCACATTAGCTGTAACACCTGGCGTACCCTCAACCAACATTTTGTCTGATACTTCAACCCAACCATTGGCTCCGAGCATGAAACTTGAGTCTTCCTCAGTTTCCTCTACCCACATCGGTGCACCGGTGCTGGTGTCGTATCGATAACGACGCTCTTCAGTGTCATCAATCACACCATAGAAGAAGTCGAAGACCGGCTGATTGGCTGAGTCCTGATAATGCTCGTCGCCTTCCATCCAAACAAAGCCTACATTAGTTCCGGTTTCACCATCGAAGATAGTACTTGCAGACACTTCATCCATCGGCGTAAAAGTTTCTGTTGCATTGTAGGCACAGGTCGCAACAATCTGGCCGTCTGCACTTGCAAAGGTGAAGCTCTCTTCAACGGTGGCAACAATGACACCTGACTCTGCATCCAACTGACCATCAACATCCAACTCAGTTTGCATGGAACCATGCTCGCCGCTGTACTCATCGCTGAATGAAGCACTAATGCGTCCTGATGGATCGATCATCAACTCACCACCTTCATCATGCCCTTCATCACCAAAGCTAACCCTTAGAACAGAACCTTCTTGTCTCCATAGAGACACTCGAGTCATTTCATCATTTACATCGAAAGGACAAATGCCATCTTCAGTGCCTGACTCATCAGTTTCAGTTTCAGAGTTAACAATGCGTTCATTCAAGTAGAACAAAGCTACTGAAGGCACATCACACGCGTCACCAACACCATTTTCATCGCTATCTGCCTGTCCAACATTACTATCGAGTGGACAGTTATCGACATCGTCAGCAATCGTGTCGCCATCATCATCGGTGTCACAAGCGTTACCCAAGCCATCAGAGTCTGTGTCTTTCTGCTCTTCATTAGCGATTAGCGGGCAGTTATCATCTCCATCGTGACTACCATCGTCGTCACTATCCGCTAACAGTGGGTCCGTACCTTGAGCCGCTTCATTCTCATCGGATACGCCATCGTTATCATCATCTAAGTCACAAGCATTACCCTGACCATCCTGATCAGTATTCTCCTGGTTCGCGTTAACGATTAATGGGCAATTATCGACTAGATTTTCAACGCCATCACCATCAGAGTCCGGATCACACACATCACCAATCTGATCCCCATCTAGATCAAGTTGGTCAGCATTCTCCTTAACCGGGCAGTTATCACTAGCATCTTCAATCGAATCGTTGTCATCATCGTTATCACAGGCATCGCCTTGTGCATCATGATCAGCGTTCTCCTGAACTGGGTTTGCCACCGCAGGGCAGTTATCTACCGTATCTGGAATACCGTCCTGATCTTCATCAGCAGTACAAACATCACCCACTCCATCTTCATTGGCATCAGCTTGATCATCATTCGGAACCGTTGGGCAATTATCCGCATCATCATCAACAGCGTCATTGTCATCGTTCAAATCACAAGCATCACCTTCAGCATCATCATCTGAGTTACGCTGATCAGCATTAGCAATTGCTGGGCAGTTATCGACACCGTCATTGCTACCATCATCATCAGAATCGGCATCTGTAGGTGAAGTACCCTGAGCTTCTTCCATGGTGTTCAATACACCGTCACCATCACTATCAATGTCGCAGGCATCACCTTGGCCATTGCCATCGGCATCTTCCTGGCCTGCATTAGCAATCAGCGGGCAATTATCATCACCATCATTTTCGCCATCGTCATCTGTATCAGCATCAGTCGGGTCGGTGCCTTTTGCATTTTCCTCCGCGTCGCTTAGACCATCATTATCATCATCATGGTCACAAGCATCACCACCATCTGATTCAGAATCAGAGTTTTCCTGATTACTGTTAGCGTCAATTGGACAGTTATCGAAGGCGTCTTCTACACCGTCACCATCATCATCACTATCACAAACATCACCAAACTCATCGCCGTCTGCATTCAGCTGTCCAGGGTTCATATCGACAGGGCAGTTGTCCTGCTCATTGCCTACTCCATCATTGTCGGTATCGGCATCACAAGCATCACCAAATCCATCTTGGTCAGCATTGTTCTGGTCTTCATTTGCAACCGTTGGGCAGTTATCAGATTTGTCACCTAAGCCATCACCATCACTGTCTGATTGCTCATTTGGATCGTTATCGAAGTCATCAGCATCATCTGGCGCACCATCATTGTCATCGTCATGGTCACAAGCATCGCCTTGCGCATCGCCATCAAAATTTTCCTGACCCGCGTTGGCATCATTTGGACAATTATCAATGCCGTTTGCTACGCCATCGTCGTCATCATCACCCTGAGAGTCTTCCTGACGCGTCTCGTCTGTTGGGAAGGCATCATTCTTATCATCAACGCCGTCATCATCTGAGTCGCTGTCCTTAGGATCAGAACCCGCAGCCTCTTCTGCCTGGTCACTCACGCCATCATTATCATCGTCGCCATCACAAGCATCTCCGCGAGCATCGCCATCGAAGTTTTCCTGGCCTGGGTTAGCATCGGCAGGGCAGTTATCTAACTGATCGGCGAAACCATCCTGATCGCTATCAGCTTCACAAGCATTACCTAAGCCATTGCCATCAGTGTCTTCCTGATCCGAGTTAGCGGTCGAAGGACAGTTATCGACACCGTTCTTGATATCATCGCCATCACGATCATCATCACAGGCATCACCAAAGTCATCACCGTCTAGGTTATCGCTCTGGCCATTCCTATTCGGTACTGTTGGGCAATTATCTGCGCTATCTTCGACTGTATCGTTATCATCATCACTATCACAGGCGTCACCTTGGCCGTCACCATCTGAGTCACGCTGATCACTGTTACTATTCACTGGGCAATTATCACGGCCATCACCTACGCCATCTTCATCACCATCGCGGCTAGTCGGTGCAGCGTCGTTTATATCTAGTACACCATCGTTATCATCATCCGTATCGGCTGTATCACCAATACCATCGCCATCGGAGTCACGAGTCTCTAAAGCATTTTGGGGGAATGGGTCTGAGGCATCAGGTGTACCATCACCATCATCATCAGTGTCTGCATTGTTACCTGTGCCATCACCGTCTGTGTCTAATTGCTCAGAAGCAAGTAAAGAGAAGGCATCAGCATCATCTTCTACACCATCATTATCATCATCAGTATCAGTGTTGTTACCAATGCCATCACCATCTGTATCCGTATCTTCATTAGGGTTCAGTGGGAAACGATCTTCAGAGTCTGGCGTACCATCACCATCATCATCGGTATCAGTGATATTTGGCTCACCGTCGCCGTCTGTATCAGTACTTGCCAAGGCATCTAGAGGTGAAGCATCATCACTGTCGGCAACACCGTCACCATCATCGTCATCATCGGTGTTGTTACCAATACCATCACCATCGGTATCGGTGTCTTCACTAGAGTTTAGAGGGAAGGCATCTTCGGAATCAGGTGTACCGTCTCCATCATCATCGCTGTCTGCATTGTCACCGGTACCATCGCCATCGGTATCGACAATTTCATTCGGGTCAGTCGGGAAATCATCCAGATCATCGGCAACACCATCATTATCGTCATCAGTATCTTCTGAGTTACCTACACCGTCATTGTCAGTATCTTCTGTTTCTGTTTCATCTGAAGGGAAGGCGTCAAGATCATTGTTAACGCCATCACCATCGCGATCCAGGTCACAAGGATCACCGCGACCATCATCATCCAGGTCACTCTGTACAGGGTTGTAATGAACTGGGCAATTATCTATCGCATTATCAATACCGTCTTGGTCTGAATCGAACTGTACCGTTGGGTCAGTTGGACCTTGGTCGACGTTATCGAGCACGCCATCACCATCGGTATCACGCTCTAGCGGGTTGGTGCCATCTTGCTCTTCCTGAAGATCAGGTACGGAATCACCATCGTCGTCTTCATCTGTATTATTACCAATACCATCACCATCGGTATCAACACTTTCAAATGGGTTACGTGGGAACTTATCCTCATCGTTCGGCACCTGGTCACCGTCGATATCAGTATCAGCATTATCGCCTGTGCCATCGCCATCTTGGTCTTTTTGTTCTGTAGGGTCTGTTGGGAAGGCATCTTCAGTATCGATCACACCATCATTATCATCATCAGGGTCATCATTTCTGCCACCAGAATCAGCCATGCCATCGCCATCGGTATCAACAAAATCGATACCTGGAATGCTGGCATTGGTATCATCAGGGTCCTGATTGGCAGACCAGTTATCGTTATCCTTATCAGACTTATTCTGACGTTCAGAATCTAAAGGAAAGTCATCGGCAATATCTTCAGTACCATCGCCGTCATCATCAGTATCGGCATTGTTACCGATTCCATCTTCATCTGTATCGGTTTGTTCGCTTGCGTCTAGAGGGAAGTCATCGTCTTCATCTTTAACGCCGTCGTTATCGTCGTCGTTGTCGGCATTGTTACCTGTGCCATCACCATCGGTGTCAGTTGTCTCACTCGCATCTTCAGGAAAAGCGTCCTGATCATTTGGAACGCCATCATCATCCAGGTCTGGGTCAGTTTCAGCGGGCTTGAGTACAACTTCTTCTTCAGTATTTATTTCAGTATTAACGCCTTCATTACCCAGGTCTTCTTTTTCATCGTTAATCACTTGTTTCATTTCACCAACTGTACGACCTTGAGGGTCGTTCGGAATCGGTAAGGAAGCAGGGTCTTGCTCTAAAAGTTGAAGTGCGGCACTAGCTGTATCTTCAGCAGCATCATCTTCAGCACCGCCAAAAATATCACTCGATTCTGAGCCACCTTCTTCATTGTCGACTTTACCGTCGATCTGGCCATCGGCTAAATCTTGTGTGAGTGCACTTAATACAGCATTAGGGTCTTCAGTACCAACAGCCTCGTCTATCTGGTTCACAACAGCCGTTACCGCTTCTACCGCAGCACGATAAGCCGCAGCATCTTCTTGCTCTGCACCCGTATCAGTTGTTTCGTCAATTAATGGAGGCGTATCAAAAATATCAATATCCTGGGACATACCAAAGCCCATGGTCGACTTCACCTGAGCCGCGGCTATTGGAAGCGCGCTCACTAGTTCAGCCGGTGTTGCAGTGCCGTCACCTAAACCCGGGTCAGTAATTTCATCGCCATCACGGTCAGCCCAAGGGCCGGTATCGACATCGGCATTACGAATCGCCAAGTCAACCGCCATGGTTGTAAGAGGTGTGCCATAGATTTGCTCGCCATTATCAAGAAGTGCTTGGGTAATAACGGTTCGCATTTCGGAAATAACGGGTGCCTGCCCCGTTAGAATATCAGTCGTATTTTCGTCTGATGTAAACTCCAGAATATAAGGAGGCTCAATTGGTGTTGGCAGCACCAGGTCAATAATCTGTGCTTGTTCATTAGTTGAGCCCGGTTGACCTACTATTGCACCTTTAAAGTCTTCTGCTGTGGTATCAACCGTATAGACAGTAACAATTGCATTAACTAGAGGCCCTTTAATACCACCGCCTGTCAGACTAACCGCCTCCGGCTCATCACTGCCCCCAGATCCCCCTCCACTACTGCCCCCATTACAAGCGGCTAAACTTAAGCAACAAAGCGTTAGTAAGAGTTTATTCAGATCGGAAAGGCGCATGATGTTTCCTCATTTCTATGAGCTATTGACGCTACCTTCCGCCCGGAAAATAGCGTTAATTTTTATTATTCAGACCTTTTAAGATAGTAAAGATTTTTGTGTGCGCCAGCTCACAAAACGTTCAAAGTGGGTATTTTTTAGACTTAGGAGAAAATAATTTTTGAGGGCAGATTCAAGTTATTGATACAAGTTCTTTTATTTCAATAATCTACTGATAAAGGAAGCTCATGAAAGGCACATAAAATATTTTTAGCTCAGGATATCTTCCCAAGCTTTTCGAGTTCTCGTTTCAAGGGCCTTACCCGCCACTTTCAAAAGGCGGCTATCACGCTGCCAATTTTGGTATTTTTGAGGATTACTCTGTTCGAACAAAGTATTCGTTGCAGCGATTAGTTCATTCAGCTGTGAGCGACAAGCAGACAAGGCAATATGTGCCGCAGAAGAATCTAGTTGCATGGCATTCACTTCTCGCAGTGACAGTATTAGCGCGATATGTTTTTCAATTGCGCCTTGCCCCCAATCTGAAGCAATGGCTTCGGCCATACGGTTAGCGGCAATCGCGGCACACACATGCAAGTCTTCATAAGTGCGAAAGGCCTTTACATATTGAAGGTAGCCATCCCCCTGCAAGATATAACTTTCCTTGATAGCGACTCGGTCAAGAATGACTTTTCCGTGGCTGATTTCAGGCACAAAACCGAGAGACGGCATCTCCTGAATCGCAATTCCTTCAAGCTGCGTATTTAAGGCGATAACTTTAATCAGAGGGCGGCCCGACAAATCAAGGCCATCTCCTCTACGCTCATCTCGGCAAGCAACGTAAATCATGCCGGCATCTTCGGCTCCCGAAACGAAAGACTTCTCTCCTGAGAGATAGAGCTGCGCCTTTTCTGTATAAAGCCGGGCATTAATAGCACGAGGGTGATTTCCTCCTGCTTCCGTCACACACACCGAAGCCAGTAGGGCTTCCTCCAAACCAAAAAGCGCTTCGATAGCAGACTGGTATGCACCTGCAAAAGCAAAACCGACACTGGCACTCATTCTGCCTGCTAGTATCGCCCGATCAATCGAGTTGGAAAAGCTGCCTGTAGCTTGTTTGAAATGAGCAAACCATTCTGACATCGGCATCGCCTGCCAAAGCTTTGTATCGTTCTTAAGCAACGATTCAAGTATGCGTTGGGAGTCACTCATTAATGCGCCTGATCCCAATTGTCACCTACTTCAGCCTCAACAATAAGCGGAACATCAAGATCTGCGGCAGACATCATATTTTCAATCAGTAAAGCTTTGACACCTTCAACCTGGCCCTCAGCGACTTCAACCACCAATTCATCATGCACCTGCATAATCATTTTTGCGTCAAGACCAGCACCTTCAAGTGCGGCATCGACCTTTATCATCGCCTTTTTGATAATATCTGCCGCCGTACCTTGCATTGGTGCATTAATCGCCGTCCGCTCTGCTGCTTGCTGAAGCATTTTATTTCGAGCATTTATCTCAGGAAGATATAAACGACGACCAAAAACGGTTTCGACATAACCATCATCATGTGCTTGAGCCCGGATTCTATCCATGTACTCAAGTACACCTGGGTAACGTTCGAAATAACGATCAATATATTGCGCTGCTTCTTTTCGAGATACATTGATTTGCTTCGCCAAACCAAATGCCGACATACCGTAAATCAAACCAAAGTTAATGGCTTTGGCTTTGCGGCGCTGATCAGCACTCACCTCTTCAACAGAAACATCGAAGACTTCTGCAGCAGTCGCACGGTGTACGTCTTCTCCTTGAGCAAATGCCTCCAACAAGCCCTTATCTTGAGACAAGTGCGCCATAATTCTCAGTTCTATTTGCGAATAGTCGGCTGCGATAAGCTTATAACCGTCGGGTGCAACAAAAGCCTGACGAATCTTTCGACCTTCGGTGCTTCGAATCGGAATATTCTGCAAGTTCGGATCACTAGAAGATAAACGCCCTGTCGCGGTGACAGCCTGATGATAAGAAGTATGAATTCTCCCTGTTCCCGGATTAATCAACTGCGGAAGTTTATCGGTATAAGTCGACTTGAGTTTTGCCAGACTACGGTGCTCAAGAATTAACTTAGGCAGCGGGTAGTCAAGTGCTAATTCCTGTAAGACCGGCTCGGCGGTTGAAGGTTGACCCTTGGGCGTCTTCTTGATGATCGGCAACCCTAGTTTCTCAAAGAATATCGCTTGCAACTGTTTTGGTGAACTTAAGTTGAACTCTTCACCCGCCAAGTCATAAGCTTCACGCTCTAGCTCAACAATTCGTTCGGCTAATTCCTGACTCTGCTGCCCTAGAATATGAGCGTCAACCACCGCACCTGTGCGTTCTATTTTTGACAGAATCGACAACAGAGGCTTATCTATTTCATGATAAACCTTCGCCAGCCCTTCAATCTTTTCTAATTGCGGATAGATTGCATGGTGAAGCGCCAAAGTAATCTCGGCATCTTCTGCGGCATAAGGCCCGGCTTGCTCTAGAGCTATTTGGTTGAAGGTAAGCTGTTTGGCTCCCTTCCCGGCGATATCTTCAAAGTGGATGGTTTTTCTGCCCAAGTACTTCTCGGCCAGAGTATCCATGTCGTGACGACTTCCCGTGGAGTTCAGCACATAAGATTCAATCATCGTATCGTGCGCAATACCTTGAAGCTCAATACCATGATTGGCCAATACACTTTTATCGTATTTCAGGTTTTGGCCAACTTTAAGCTGCTCACTACTCTCCAGAAGTGGCTTTAGTTGATCAAGTACCCAATCTTTATCTAACTGCTCGGGCGCATCCAAGTAATCATGACAAAAAGGCACATAAGCTGCTTCCTCTGCATTACAGGCGAAGGAAACACCTACCACCTCGGCTTCCATATAGTTGAGGCTGGTGGTCTCGGTATCAAAAGCAAATAAGTCCGCCGACTTAAGTTTGTTAAACCAAAGCGCAAACGCATCTTTGTCAAGAATAGTCTGGTAGTCGCAATTATGCTCAACTACCGGCTCTTCTGCTTGTTCCGCATCATCTCCCGCACTGTTCAAGGCTCTTTCTTGGGCAGTGACCCAAGACCGGAATTCATACTCGCTAAATAGTGCTAACAATCGTCGGTGGTCAGTTTCTTTGTGGCTGATATCCTCTAGCGCTTCCGGCAAATCTATTTCAGTTTTGATCGTTGCCAACTCATAAGACATCGGTAGAAACGATAAGCTATCACGCAGGTTCTCGCCAACTTTACCTTTCACCTCATCGGCACTATCAATAACACCCTGCATGCTACCATAAGCCGTTAACCACTTTACCGCCGTCTTCGGGCCACACTTCGGCACGCCGGGAATATTATCAACCGAATCGCCAACCAAAGCTAAGTAGTCAATGATCTGATCAGGGCGAACGCCGAACTTATCTTCGACGCCTTGAATATCCATTTTGGTATCGGTCATGGTATTGATCAGCGTCACATGCTCTGTCACTAACTGAGCCATATCCTTATCGCCAGTTGAGATCACCACATCGATCTTCTTTTGCGTTGCCTGATGCGCCAAGGCACCAATCACATCATCCGCTTCGACATCAGGAATGATGAGTAAAGGCAAACCCATTGCTTCAATGATCTCGTGAATCGGCGCGATCTGAGAACGTAAATCATCAGGCATCGGTGGACGATTCGCTTTATAGTCAGGGTAAATTTCATGACGAAAGTTCTTACCTTTAGCGTCAAAAACCACAATTACTTTAGAGCCTGGATAGTCGGTTTCCAGCCTTCTAAGCATGCTGATCACACCTTTAATTGCTCCGGTTGGCTGGCCTTTAGAATTAACTAAAGGAGGTAAACCATGAAAAGCCCGGAATAAATAAGATGATCCATCCACCAAAACGGTAGGAAGTGTTTGAGATTGCTCGGTATTTGTTGTCATAAATTGCGTATCTATAATTGTTTAGATGCTGGTAAGAGCTGGGTTTTGAAATTAAAAGTCCGGTGAGTAATCACTGGCACAGTGGTATAGTAAGAAAAAACGACAATACAGAACAGATATTTTTATTCGTCAACGCTCATACAGGAGTTCATATGCGAAAGATATTACGCCCAACTTTATTAGTAACTCTACTCGCAACTCAAGCCAGCATGTTCGCTATAACATCCGCACATGCAGAGGAATCTATTCAGCCTGCTGAGCCTGAGATCGTTATTCGCAATGAGGATAACAAAACTTTTTACGAATATCGTGTGAATGGCGTTCTAAAAGAAATTAAAGTCGTTCCAAAGATTGGCCCTACTTATTATTTAGTGCCTCAGGATGGCAATGCCTGGATCCGCGAAGATCGCTCACAAGTCCTTGTGCCTAGCTGGGTATTGTTCGAGTGGTAGCACTTCCCTCTTAACGTCCTCCTTGCCAAGCCCAACAATTTATTTGCGTTAATACCTTTGCTTAGTATGAATATTCTAATTTATCAGCGTATCGTTGGTGGTGAATTAAGAATTTGTGGAAATTAAATCCACAGCGCTGAGAT
>NZ_LWGJ01001064.1:0-16631 GCF_001635845.1 Oleiphilus sp. HI0132
GAAAGGAGCCAAAAGTTCGTCAACACAAACAAATAAAACCGTCATATTTTTGCCTGTTTATGCTGACACTCTATCCCTGAGTGTTTGTAAGCGCCCCGGCGTTCCAACATCGAGCCAATAGCTCTGGATACGCTCACCACCAACTCGCTGTGCTTCAATCGCAGTTCGTAGCTGAGGGCCCAATTGCGAAGGGCCAGGTTTTATATCCTTAAAGAAATCTCGGTGAAACAAAGCAATTCCGGCATAGGTCAGGTGCTTGCCATCATTTGTATTCGCTGACAACTTACCGCTACTTTGTAAGACAAAATCCCCTTTTAAATTGTGCTCAGGATTATCCACTAGCGCGAGATAAGCCTCCCGCGACTCATTGTGAGTAGAAGCGTTATTCAGAAATTCAGCAATATTCAACTCACTATAAACATCGCCATTGATAAGCAAAAACTCTGGCTCGGCTTCGTCCGTCAACATTGAAAGCGCTTGAACAATACCACCCGCCGTTTCCAGAAGTTCAGATTCGTGACTGTAATGTATACGTAGGCCCCACTTTTCGCCATTCCCCAGGCTAGCCGGAATTTGCTGAGCTAACCAATGCGTATTAATCACCACATCTTGAATACCTGCCGCAGCGAGCTTCTCTAAGTGAAATTCGATCAGGTACTTCTCACCTATCCTCAATAAAGGCTTGGGGACATGCTCCGTCAAAGGCCGCATACGCTTGCCAAGGCCTGCTGCAAGAATCATCGCTTTCATGAAGAAGCTCCCAGCTTTTCTGATAGCCCAGGCAATACCCTCTGCTCAAGAAAGTGAGTCAGCTCCTGAAACTCAGGGTAAGCCGCACTGACTTTAACGATATACTGCACCGTTCTTGGAATATCATTCAAATAGCCATGCTTTCCATCTCGCAGGGATAGACGAGCAAAAATACCGGCCGCTTTCAGATGCCGCTGCATGCCCATTAAGTCGAAATCTCGTTTGAACTGTTCAAAGCTCGCTTGTCGCTCAGCCGAATCACTCAATAAGTCGTAAAAGTCTCTGCACCAAGACTCAAGCTGCTCGTTTGGCCAAACGATGTAACAATCACGAAGCAGGGAAACCAGGTCGTAGGTGTTAGGACCTTGCACCGCATCCTGAAAATCGATTATTCCCAGCTCTTCACCAACCACCATCAAATTTCGCGCATGATAGTCACGATGGACAACGACTTGTGGTTGAGCCAAAGCACTTTCTTCCAAAGCATGAAAGCTTGCCTTTAAAAGCTGCCTCTCGTCTTCACTCAAATCAAGACCAAGCTTTTTCTCAAGCAACCAGTCTGGGAACAGGGCCATTTCCCGTTGCAGCAGTGCACTATCATAGAGTGGTAGAGCATAATCATTTGCTGGCTTAAGACTTTGGATCTTTAGCAGCGCCTTCATGGCTTGCGCATAGTGTTTATTACCACTTTCTATCACCGGGCTATCGGGATTCAGGTAAGGCAACAATAGCTCATCTCCCAAATCGCTTAATAATAGAAAGCCTTTATCCAAATCAACTTTTATCAAAGCCGGAACATTGACCCCTTGCTCTCGCCAACTACGTGCCAAGCAAACAAAGCTATTAGAGTCTTCCTTTTCAGGGGGAGCATCCATTGCGATTAAAGACTGGCCGGGCTGTTGAAAGCGGAAGTAGCGCCTGAAACTTGCATCGCCCGAGACAACCGAGAGCTCGGCTTTTTCTATCTCCAATGCTTCGGCAACCCAGGTACAGAGTGCTTGATACCGTTGATCCATCAATTAATCCTAATGTGTTTTCTTCTATTGAGTTGAATAAGACTTTATCGCTTTGGCTATGTATGCGTCAGTGTATATGACTAAGAAAGGCATGACCTTCATTCGCTGCGGCTATCCTAATCAAATTATATGTGCGCAGCAAAACTTAGCGAATTAAAAAAATGAGAGAATAAATCCAAGCGACTGGCTTTGAGTCTCAACAAAAGTTAAATGACATCCCTCCTGGCAGCGTTTATTATTCGCAACTAGGTTTGTTCATTAAACTAGCTAACCCTCTCGCTACTCATACTGGATCTCTGCATTGCCAACATTATCGCCATTTAAAGCTCCATCAAAGCGCATCTTCATAAGAGCAGTGCCTTTAATGTTAAGCATGAGCGCATCTGTCTGGGCAAATGATAATAGTTCGCTAACAACAGAGGCATGCTCATCAGCAAAGTCTGCGTCACCTTCAACAGAGCTGACATCAGAAAAACCGGTTAAGCCTGAAGAAGGTATTGTGATTCACGCCAAGGAAG
Organism: Oleiphilus sp. HI0132; assembly: GCF_001635845.1. Taxonomy (NCBI): domain Bacteria; kingdom Pseudomonadati; phylum Pseudomonadota; class Gammaproteobacteria; order Oceanospirillales; family Oleiphilaceae; genus Oleiphilus; species Oleiphilus sp. HI0132. Next base: position 2,285 of record NZ_LWGJ01001064.1, read on the forward strand.
TTAACTACCTTCCTGATGAAAACCTGGAGCTTAAGGGCGATATCGAATTTACTCACGGGCCTTACCATGCTCAAAGTAATGAAGCATCCATTAACAAAATTAGCCAGACAGCTGAACTTAAAGGCGACATCGTACTAAGCAGCCCCGATCTGATACTAAAAGGTGACAGCGCAACGGTAAATATGACCAGCGATAGAGTTTCGGTCATCAATGCCAGCTTCTCGAACCCCAAAACTTCAATTAACGGCAAAGCTTCAGAAATAACACGGGCAGACGAAAATACGCTGCTCATTCATGATGGCTTATTTACCAGCTGTCCGCCCGAGAAAAGAGACTGGGCCTTCGCTGCAGAAAACATTTCTCTCAATAGAGAAGAAGGCTTCGGCCAAGCAAAAAACACCCGTTTTCTGATTAAAGATACGCCTGTGATGTACATTCCCTGGTTTTCGTTTCCGATCGATGACCGCCGTAAGTCGGGCTTCTTATATCCTTCATTCGGTACCTCAAATACAGAGAACGGCATATTTCTATCGACCCCCTATTATTTTAACTTAGCGCCCGACTACGATGCGACGTTTACGCCCAGCTATGTTCATGGCAGAGGGGTACATTCCGATCTAGAACTTCGGCATGCTAGCACTTATACCAATAGCGAGCTCAACTTAGGCTACATCAGCAAAGACAAGTTCTATAATAGCGAGCAGAAAGCAATCGGCCCAGATGACACGGACGCTCGCTGGGGCCTCAGCTTTAGTCAGGATATCAATGCGCATCATGACGGCTGGTATGGCACGCTCAAATATAGCCAGATCAGCGACTTTGACTACCTGGATGATTTGAACCAGGGGCTGAATATAAACCGAAGTGATAACCTTGATCGAAGGGCTGAACTCCATTATTCAGAGGATAACTGGCGATTCAGCTTCTTGATGCAGCAATACAAAAGTATCGATGAAACACTGCTGGCAAGCGAACAAGCTTATCAACGCTTACCTGAACTAAATTATCAATTCGGTTCTATCTACAAACAACTGCAACTCGACTGGCACAGCCAATATGTCTACTTCTATCGTGACCAGGAAGGTCTCGTCGGGGATGAACGTATTATAGGCTCACGCGTTCGACACCAGCCCAAGGTATCATTGCCTTTATCTAAGAGCTGGGGCTATATCAGCCCATCTGTAAGTATCGACCATACCGACTACTTTCTTGAAGATTATACGCCTGTCGACAATAATATCTCTCGCACCATTCCAATTTATGAACTTGATGCGGCTTTATTCTTCGACCGAAGTTCTTTATTCAGTGAAAGCCAATTCTTCAAGTCATCCACGATTCGCCACAGCTTGGAACCACGAGCTTACTATGTGAATGCCAAGAGCGTAGACCAAGATGCTCTTCCTAATTTCGACAGTACCTTACCTAGCTTCAACTATCAGCGACTGTTTAGTCCCTATCGCTTTAGTGGCGGTGATCGAGTCGGTGACAATAACAGCCTGACGATAGGTATCACCAATCGTTGGACCGACATGCAAACTGGGCAAGAGAAAGCTATTGTCAGCATTGGCCAGGTTTACCACTACGATGATCGCGAAGTTGGCATAAATGGCGTTGGAGAGGCCGACCGCAAAGACTCCCTGCTGGCGACCGAGTTTATCTTCCGTCCCTATCCAGGTGTAGAGCTGGCAACGAGTGGTTTATGGGATGCCAGAAACAACCAGACCCAGGAAGGCAATACGAGTTTGCACTTACACAGTCAAGACTACCGTCATGTGCTGAATTTCAGCCATCGCTATATCCAGGGTGAGCTAGAGCAAATCGACACCTCTTTTATTGCGCCTATTTATCCTCAAACCAGTCTAATAGGCCGTCTTCGTTACGACCTTGAGGAAGAGCGCAGCATTGGTTCGCTTGCAGGCATTGAATATAGTAGCTGCTGCTGGCGCGTTCAATTGCTAAGTCAATCTTATCTAGATAGTGATAGCGAAGTCTTACATGGGTTTTTGTTCCGTTTTCAACTAAGTGGTGTTGGCGGTTTTGGACAAAGTACCCGTAGAATGGATCAACATATTCCGGGCTATGCGGCCCGAGAAGAAATTTTAAATTAGAGTTATTTATAGTTATGGCGATGTTTACTCACACCCACAAAAAATCACCTTCAATTCTGAGCCTATTATTTAGCACCCTACTAGGACTTAGCTGTATGGCCTCTGTGGCTCATGCTGAAGAAAACTCTAGACCTGAACTGAGGCCAAATGCAGTACTTCTAGACAAAGTCATCGCCATTGTCGATGACGATATCGTGATGCAGTCTGAGCTAGCCCAACGTGTAAACTCGATCACTAAACGCTTACAGCGCCAGAATACCCCTCTTCCCTCGTTGTCAGTTATGCGACAGCGTGTGCTTGATCAATTAATTCTTGAAAGCATCCAGCTACAAATGGCAAATCGTACCGGTATTCGTATTGGTGATGCCCAGCTTAATACCACTCTAGAGAATATCGCTCGTTCGAATAACATGACGCTCTCTCAGTTTGAAGCGCAACTTGAGCTAGAAGGCGACACCTACGCCAGTGCTCGTGAACAAATACACCGGGAAATGGTCATCTCCAGAGTTCAAAAAAGACAGGTTGACCAACGCGTAAGAGTCACCGAGCAAGAGGTTCAAGCATTCTTAGCCTCAAAAGAAGGTCGAACACAATCTGGCCTTGAGTACTTGATTGGCCATATCTTAATCGCACTCCCTGAATCAGCAGATAAAGAACAAGAAAGAGTAGCGCTAGATAAAGCAAACAACATTCTTAAAGAACTCAAGGCAGGTGAAGATTTCCAGAAAACGGCTGTTGCGCAATCTGACGGTCGCCAAGCACTTGAAGGCGGTGTAATTGGCTGGCGTAAAGAAAGTGAGCTACCAACTATCGCAGCTGACATCATACCCAGTTTGGCCATTCAGGAGCCCTCATCACTTATTCGTACCGGAAGTGGCTTCCACATTGTTACCGTGCTAGATAAACGCGGTGGTCAGGAAAAGCTAATTGAGCAATCGCAAGTCAGACATATTCTGATTTCACCAAGCGAGATTAGAACTGAAGAAGAAGCAAAAGAAATCATCTACAAACTTCACGAACGCCTACTGGGTGGAGACGACTTTGCTGCCATAGCCAAGTCCAATTCAGATGACCCGGTTTCCGCTATTGATGGTGGTAATCTTGATTGGGTTAATCCTGGTCAAATGGTTCCTGCTTTTGAACAAACAATGACTCAGACAAACGTAGGCGAGTTAAGTGAGCCTTTCCGTTCTCAATTTGGCTGGCACATCCTTCAAGTAACAGAGCGACGCGTGAAAGATATGGCAGAGTTGATTCAGAATAACCAGGCTCAGCAAACCCTACATCGCCGCAAATTTGAAGAGGAGCTATCCAACTGGCTGCTCGAAATAAAGGGCGAAGCTTATATCGAAATTAAAGAAGAGTTTGCAGAAGAATCCTAAGCATGGCCGAGAATATTTCTAACGCCCCTCCTGTACTGGCACTCACGCCTGGTGAGCCAGCCGGTATTGGCCCTGAATTAGTCATTCAACTAGCGCAAAGCGAGCTAGCCTGTTCACTGCTTATTTTTGCTGATAAGCAAATGATGGAAGAACGGGCGGCACTCTTGAATCTTGGCTTCTCAGTAAAAGATTGGCAGGAGTATTCTCGGCAAAATGAACCTGGGCTATATATTCAACACGTCTCGCTCGCTCGCCCTTGCCAAGCCGGTCAGCTCAATGTGGCCAACGCCTCCTATGTCGTTGAATGCCTTGACCAGGCGATTGATGCTTGCTCATCAGGTCGTGCCGATGCCTTGGTTACTGCCCCCTTACACAAAGGCATCATCAATGACTCGGGTACTGCTTTCACAGGGCACACCGAACACCTGCAAATGCGATGCGGCGTTAGTAAAGTTGTGATGATGCTAGCAAGCCCTCGTATGAAAGTGGCACTAGCAACGACTCATCTTCCTTTAGCAGAAGTTAGTCGTAATATTGCCCCTGACAACCTGAAACAGGTCATTCAGATTCTCATTGACGACCTGAAGAGCAAGTTTGGTATCAAGCAACCACGTATTCTCGTGGCAGGCTTAAACCCTCATGCAGGTGAAAACGGCCATATGGGCAGGGAAGAAATCGATATTATTGCGCCTGTTATGGCAAGCTTTAAGAGCCAGGCAGAATTACTAGGCCCCTTACCTGCCGATACCTTATTCAATAAAAAATACTTAGAAGAAGCCGATGCAGTACTGGCCATGTATCACGATCAGGGCCTACCTGTGTTAAAGTTCGATGGCTTTGGTGAGTCGGTCAATATTACGCTCGGCCTGCCGATCATCCGTACTTCAGTAGACCATGGCACAGCACTAGATCTCGCTGGCAGCGGGCAAGCAGATGTCGGTAGTTTGAAAACGGCCGTAGATATCGCTTTGCAAATGGCGTCCGCTCAAGGCTAAACAAACAGTTTAACACCCAAAATTCAAGAGAAGGCAGGCAAGATGGCTAAACACAATCAGAAAGCAGGTCACCAGGCTCGTAAGCGCTTTGGTCAAAACTTTCTTCATGACGACGCAGTCATCAGCCGAATCATTAGCGGCATCAACCCCCAACCTGATGATCGTTTGGTAGAGATTGGGCCTGGTCTTGGTGCGCTTACTGAACCCTTGCTTGAGGCAAGCGAAGGAAATCTCCAAGTCGTAGAGCTTGATCGTGACTTGATCCCTATCCTGCGCACAAAATTCTTTAACTATCCCGACTTCGTCATTCACGAATCAGATGCCTTGAAGTTCGACTTTGATCAACTGGCAGATGACGAACATAAGTTAAGAATCGTCGGCAACCTGCCTTATAACATATCAACACCGCTCATCTTTCATTTGCTGGAAAGCATTACTAACCTGAAAGACATGCATTTTATGCTACAAAAAGAAGTAGTAGAGCGTATGGCTGCAGCACCGAGCACTTCACACTATGGCCGCTTGGGTATCATGACTCAGTACTATTGCCGTGTTCAACCACTGTTTATTGTCGGCCCTGAATCATTTGACCCGGCACCAAAAGTTGAGTCAGCCATTGTCCGCCTGGTTCCGCATGCTACGCTTCCTTATCCTGTTGAATCGGTAGAGCGTCTTCAGCATATTGTACGCACAGCCTTCACTAAGCGTCGTAAAACTCTACGTAATGCGCTCAGCGGCGCAGTAGAACCTGAAGCACTTGAGGATTTGAATATCGATGCAGGGCTGCGACCAGAGAACCTGACGGTGGAACAGTTTACTCAGTTAGCGAATTGGAAAAAGTACTAAGAACTAGCTCTCTAAGCCTTACCAAGGCAGAGGCTCAACTCTTGATTGCCAATGCATCGTAGCCAGGTCATCTGTTAAGACCTCTGTTTGCGCCACTACCTTTCGCCAGTAGCTTATTCGCTCTTGGTCACTTAGATTCAAGAAGTCATGACGATCAGGGATTTTCTTATAAGGCAGGCTGGCCACAAATTCTTCTGATGGCACCAGCATAATCGTCTTGGCGTAGTTTGCTTTGCTCGGTTTTCGCCAAGGTCGATATTGATTGATCCAGCCCTTGTCAAACCAGCCCGGCACCGGAATATTCGCAAAGTGTGGAAACAGAACAAAACCATCTTTAGGCAACAAAGGTAAGTCAAAAGCATAATCTGTAATGCCCCCATCTTGGTAGACGCCTTCACCCGCGAGGCCTTCCACGCCATCAATAATGACGGGAATAGCACCTGTCGCAAGTAAGGTGTCCTCCAGATTTCCGCTATAGAGGTCTGCATAACGTGTCGGTAAATCGGTGAGCCGTCTATTGAACAACTGACTTCTCGGGTCATGTATTAAGATGCGGGAAAACTGCCAGGCAAGTGTTTTTCGTGAGCAGCGATTGTTTATCGCAGCTAAGCCATAGCCGAGTGATTTGAGGTGTTTATTTTTGCTAGCGGTCAAGCCATGACATTGCGTCGCAATCACATTAAGGTGCCGCCCCTTCGTCGCAAGCACCGCCTCTGCACCTTGTTCTCCCAACAGCTGGTGAATTACCTTTCTACAACCTTCCTGAATTTCTTTGCCGCTGGGTTTCGCCGAATACGTTTGCTCAATATAGGCTTCGCTTAAATTTCGATATGCTGTTTCAGGATTTTGGTGAGCGTAAGTTGCCATGCGCCAGGCACCTGCAGACGTACCTAGTAGCTCCAAGTCCGACTCGCTGGCCTTAAAAAATTGCTGCAAGAAACAATCGATACCATGTAATACCAACCATTTCGGCCCACTTGAAGCACCTAATAACACTTTGATATCGAACGGACTTAAGCCCTGAGCACGCACATGTTGTAAAGCCTGTTCACCTGCATAAACACGCAAAGGCTGGCTGATTGTTTTATCCTTTTTAAACCTTTATTCTTCTGGTTTACGAGCTTGTAGTTACGGGAATGAGATGAGCGAGAGCATAGCGTGATATGTCAGCTAAATCTTCCTTACGAACCACAATGCCATCATGAGATATTTTAATCAAGCCATGTAAAGTAGACCACATCACCTGTGCTAGTCGAAGTGGGTCATCATCTGCTTTTAACAAACCTTGTTGATGAAACTGCTCGGGCAGCTGCGCATAGGCACGAAAGCAATCCTTGGCTGTTCGCTGCAAACGGGGCGAAGGGTTATCGCGCCATAGCTCTCTACCGAACATTAACTCATATTGGGTGTCGTTCTCCATCGCAAAAGATAAATAGCACTGAATCGTTAGCTCCAGACGCTCCTGCATACTTAAGTCGGTTCTTGAAATTGCAGAGGAAAGCTGTTCGGTCAACACCTCAAAGCCTTGCTCTGCCACCGCCGCTAATAAGTCATTCTTATCTTTAAAATGATGATACGGCGCTGATCTTGACACGCCCGCCCGCTCGGCGAGCTTACGCAAAGATAAACCCGGCATACCATTCTCTTGTAGCATCTCCAGCGAGATTGAGATCAGCTTGTTTCGAAGGTCACCATGATGATATTGCTGTTGTTCACTCATAACTCAATGCTCGCACGCCATCTTGACAACGTCAAGATTAATGCTTATCTTGACACTGTCAACTTTGACCTTAAATCACTATTTATCTACTGCTACCGTAGGAGAAGATGCAAAATGAGCTTCAAAACTCTCGAGATCACCACCGAAAATCACATCGCTCACCTTAAGCTTAATCGCCCTGATGCGCTTAACGCGATGAATATCGATTTCTGGCAAGAGCTACCTGTTGCTATCCGTGAAATCGATGCCTCAGCAGAAGCGCGCGTAATAGTGATATCTTCTACTGGCAAGCACTTCAGCGCGGGCATGGACCTAGCTGTATTCACCAGCGGTAACTCAATTCCAATGGGCGGCGACCCTTCACGCATGGCTGAAAACCTACGCCGTGCCGTGCTAGAACTTCAAGATGCTTTTAACGTATTAGAAGAGGCGCGTATCCCGGTTCTGACTGCCATTCAAGGTGGCTGCATTGGTGGTGCTGTAGATATGGTTTGTGCGAGTGACAGCCGTTACTGTACTGAAGAATCATTCTTCACCATCAAAGAAACCCAGCTTGGTATGACAGCAGATTTAGGCACCATGCAACGCCTACCTAAACTCATTCCAGAAGGCATCATGCGTGAGTTGGCTTATACCGGACGTAAGTTCGACGCTGCAGAAGCAAAAGAAATCGGTTTAGTGAACAAGGTTTTCGCAAACCAAGAAGAAATGCTGGAAGGCGTAATGAGTATCGCAGCCGAGATAGCCAAACAGTCTCCGGTTGCTGTGGCTGGTTGTAAGGAAATGATCAACTATAGCCGCGACCATAGCGTTGCTGACAGCCTCAAATACATGGCCACCTGGCAATCAGGCATGTTCCGTCCACAGGATATGATGAAGTGCTTCCAGGCCAAAGCGATGAAGACTGACCCAGACTTTGAACCTTTGCTTCCGATTAAACCTTTGTTTACTTAATATTCAAACACCGGGAGCAAACGCTTTTGTATCCCGGTGCCAGCTTTCTAAGAAAATAGGCGTCCAAACGGCTTATCCCAAGGTGTTCCTGTTGCCATTAAACTTAGTTTTTGCAGTAAATTCACCGGACGAGCTTCACTATCTAAGGGTAGCTGGTAATCTTCTTTCAGACCTGAATCAAGCCCCTCCATCAACACAAGTCGGCCATAGGGTGCTAACAAGGTATCAACCCTTAGGCGGTCTGACTTATTTAATGAACAGTACAAATCCTGAAGAACTTCCAAGCAATAAACCCGGTAATGCACGACCTTCAAGTTTGAAAATGAAACGTCTTCATTCGCAAAATCCATGACAGCTCGCCCATCCAGCCAAGCTTCTGCATTTTTCAGCAGCATAGGCCAATAAGTTTTCATAATATCTTTCAAAAAGTAATGCCAACCTTTATGGCTAAAGTCACTCTGGTGCGCCCTTCCTTTAACCCCACTTCCTTTGACATTCCACATTCTAGCTACCCATTCATAGACTTCCGGAGCTTCTTCTCGCATTACTTGGGCCGGTGCTGGGTCTAGTGAAAAGTGACGAAACATCGGCCCAAAAAAAGCAAAATCAACCAGACTTGGCCGATTACCCAATAGAAAGGGCTGATCTCTCAATAATACTTTCATTGCACAAAGCAAATGATAATAATGATTTCTAACATAGGGTTCTGTTTTTGAAGACACGCCATCCCCTTCTAGAAAGGTTTTGGTTTGTCGTTGCGCAAAATACCAAGCACCGATTTTTTTAGGCAAAGGCCAGTCTGACAAGACTTCTTCACTAATTCTCTGAGCAAGAAGCTGACGAGTCTCGGGGTAACGCCAACGCCAAAACATCGCTGAGCGCCAACACCATTCATCAGCATAGTCTTCAATTAATTTTGACATGAATAAGTCAACAGGGTCTTCTGGCATAATTGAGTGCTGTGGAAAATTCGACTCCAACCAATCGAACATAGGCGTCGTATCCTTTAACCACTGCCCATTGGCTAAACGCACCACGGGGACTTTCATTAAACCTGTATGAGGGTAAACCTTATTCACCAAGTCCCCTACAGAAGCATTTACCCGTTCAAAGGGAATCTCTTTATAACGCAGTAAGGCTTCAAGCTTACCGCTAAAGTAAGATACATCCGCAAGATAAACCCTCAAAGGCTCATACAGTAGCGAATCAGGTCCATTTAGCTCATCAGCCTCGTCTTTAACCGCACGATTGGTCATTGCCATCATCTCTTCCGTTATTATTTTCTTTCATGGTTTTACGCAGTCATACAGCAAGTATCAGGCCATTCCCGCTTATTTTTTGAACAGACACTAAACTAAGCGCTACAAATAGGCGACTGAAATTACACTTGCAGAATATATTCAAGAAATAATATACTGTATATCCATACAGGCATTTACTATGAAAAACTTCATTGATTTACTCGAAAAGAAACAGCTAATCTGGCATGGCCGGAGTAGGCAACAAGCACCTGAGTTCGAAACATCCGGCTACTCCGAGCTCGATGTTCACTTGTCTGGCGGCTTTCCAAAAAAAGGCGTTGTAATGCTGCACTCAACTTGTGGTATCGGCGAGCTTCGCCTGTTATTACCCTCGTTAATAAACAAACAAGGCCTCTGCATATTTATCAACCCGCCAGGTATTTTGAGTGCTGAGTTCTTTTATCATCAAGGCATTGAGTTAGAGCGCATACTACTTATTAATACTAACTCTGCGAATGAAGCCTTGTGGTCTGCAGAACAGTGCTTGAAAAGTGGTGCCTGTGAGGCCGTACTCCTGTGGCAAAACCAACTAGAAGTTCATCATATTCAACGCTTACAATTAGCCAGTAATCAGGGGCAGTGCCGTCAGTTCATCTTTCGAACAGCAAAGCAGCAAAGCCTTTCACTACCAGTCAATTTGAGCTTGCAACTAAAGGCTGAAGAGCGAGGTATCGCGATTACCATCGCAAAACAAAAAGGTGCCTGGCCAAAACCCGAATTCTCTCTCAATATGTCTTCTTATTGGCCTTCACTGGCACTACAAAACACGAACAACATCATCCCTTTCCCTGCTTCTAAAGCGGTATAAAGGTGATGCTATGTCTCTATCAACTTTATGGCTTTACCTCCACTTCCCTTCACTACAAATCGATAGCCTGTTTTTAAACCAGGCAGCATGCAATCAGGACGAACAGCAAGCCGTTATCGTAATCAATGGTCAAAAAAACATCGTAGTTCAAGCCAATGATCATGCCCTACAGCAAGGTATTCATTTGGGAATGGGGCTAGGTAGCGCTGCCTCCTTATGTCGTGAGCTCTGTGTGCATGCTTATGATCCCGAAATAGAAAGAAAGAAACTGCTTGAAATAGCTCACTGGCTCTATTTAGTCACCTCCGACATAAGCCTTTGCGGTTCAAATGGTTTGTTGTTACGGGTCAGTAATATGTTGAGCCTATATGATGGGCTCACGAGTTATTGGCAAACCCTAAAACAGCATTTGGAAAAACAGCAAGTCCATTATCAATACGCCAGTGCATACTCACCTCTAGCGGCTGAACTACTCGCAAGATCGGGCCTAAATCTGATTAGTGACGAACGTAAACAAGTGCTAGCGCACCTCAAGCAGCAAAAGCTTAGTGAAAGCCGCTTGCCTGATAAACAAATTGAGCGCTTGCAACGTGTCGGTATTCGAGACATGCAAGCACTCCTGGCTGTTCCCTCAGCAGAGCTTGCCAAACGTTTTGACCTATCCCTGGTTAATTATGTCGGACAACTCACCGGCACTCTGCCACAAGCCGTCCATTTCTATCATCCTCCCATGCAGTTTTCACGTTATTTGGAATTACTATTTGAACTCTCTAATCTTCAGCTTCTTGAAAAGCCCTTACTGCGCTTACTCAATGCACTGGAAGAGTTTTTACGAATCCAAAATCTTTATGCCTATGAGTTAAAACTACAACTTCATTTACGAGATAAAGGCTTTCAAGAAGTTTTTGCCAGCTCAGCAAAAGGTGATTATCTGGCAAAGGTATGGCTGGATTTATTCAGCTTACGTTTTGAGTCGGTTAAAGTCCCTTCGCCAGTTATTGGCATCACTATCTCGGCACATAAAACAAAAGCCAAGCACGAAGAAAGCATGGATTTTTTTGAGGGCGGACAGCGCAATGGCTCTTCTTTAGAGCTCATCTCAACACTTCAGGCAAAACTGGGCCCTGATTCAATTAAGAATATTGATTTAGTAGATGACCCACGGCCTGAGCTAAGCACCTGTTTACGTAACTATCAAAACCGGCCTATAAAAAAAGGCATGGCGAACCACCTGACAATCGACAAAGCAAAGCTTCGTCCCAGCCTTTTATTCCCCAAACCAAAAGTATTAAGAGAACGCGTCACGCTTATTGAGGGGCCTGAACGTATCGCGACAGGCTGGTGGGATGAGCAAAACGTTATTCGTGACTACTTTATTGCGCGTGCACATAGCGGCGCTTGGCTATGGGTATTCAGAACACCTGAACAACGTTGGTATTTACATGGAGTATTTGCCTAATGCAGCCTCACTATGCCGAGCTTTTCTGCCAGAGTAACTTCTCTTTTTTGGAAGGCGCGTCTCATGCTGAAGAACTGGCTATCCAGGCTTCATTTTTAGGCTATCAAGCACTCGCTATTACCGATGAATGTTCAGTCGCCGGTGTAGTCAAAGCACATACGGCGATAAAAGAGCATCAGCTACCAATAAAGCTGATTGTCGGCAGCCTCTTCCGCCTCGGCAAACATCTAGAATTGATACTACTCTGCCCCCATCGACAAGCTTATGCCGAGCTATGTCGCTTAATTACGAATGCTAGACGTCGAGCCAAGAAAGGTGAATACCAATTAACAGACTGGGATATCATGAGCATTCAGCATTGCCTGCTTATCTGGTTACCCAGCGGTAAGGCGCATGACCATTCCCAAGCCAAATGGCTGAAGAAGCATCACGCCAACAGACTTTGGCTTGGCTTACAGCGCCACCTGAAATACAACGATAAACAATATATCCAGCACTGCCAGCGTTTGGCCGAAAGTTGGGACTTAGCCATCACCGCCTGCGGTGGTGTATTAATGCATACCGCAACACGCCTACCGCTACAGCACGCTCTGACAGCCATCAGAAAAGGCCGTACCATTGCTCAGTCTGGCAAGCAGCTACTTAACAATACCGAGCGTTGTTTAAGGTCCAGACAGAAAATAAGCAAACTGTTTCGCGAGGAGTATTTACACGAAACTCTTGTTATCGCCCAACAATGCCAATTCAAGCTTAATGAACTTCGTTACGAATACCCTAGCGAGCTAGTCCCGAACAATGAAACACCCATCTCTTACCTGCGTACTTTAGTCACACAAGGCGTGAGGTTTCGTTTCCCTCAAGGTATTCCTGATCATATTCAGTCAACCATAGACAAAGAGCTGAATCTAATTGCAGAGCTGGACTATGCCTACTTCTTCCTAACGATCCACGACATTGTAATGTTCGCCAAACAAAGAGGAATTCTTTATCAAGGAAGAGGCTCTGCAGCCAACTCGGTAGTGTGTTATTGCCTGGAAATCACCTCTGTCGACCCTCGCCAGATATCTGTATTGTTTGAGCGCTTTATCAGTAAGGAGCGCAATGAGCCGCCTGATATCGACGTCGATTTCGAACACGAACGCCGTGAAGAAGTCATTCAGTATATTTATCAGAAATACGGCCGAGAACGAGCAGCCTTAGCTGCAAGCGTCATCACTTATCGCTTTAAAAGCGCCGTCAGGGATGTTGGTAAAGCCTTAGGTATCGCCGAAACACAACTTGAGTTTTTTATTAAGAACGTTAATCGACGTGACCACAGCTTGACTTGGCAGTCACAGATCATCGAATTAGGACTCAACCCAGACACAGGTAAAGGCCAGCAGTTTATTAATCTCGTTAATGAAATTATGGGATTTCCTCGTCACCTTTCACAACATGTTGGTGGCTTTGTCATTTCATCCGGACCGCTATACGAACTCGTACCTGTCGAAAATGCCAGTATGGAGGCACGTACCGTCATTCAATGGGATAAAGATGACCTGGAAAGCCTTGGGCTACTGAAAGTCGATGTATTGGCGCTCGGTATGCTCAGCGCTATCCGTAAGACATTTTCCCTTATTCAACAATACCACCAACGAGACTTGAGCATCGCAGATATCACCCGTATGCAGGATGACCCAAAGGTTTATCAGATGATTCAGCGAGCCGACACTATTGGCGTGTTCCAGATCGAGTCTCGTGCACAGATGAGTATGCTGCCACGTTTAAAACCAGAAAATTATTATGACCTGGTGATTCAGATCGCTATTGTCAGACCCGGGCCAATACAGGGAGATATGGTTCACCCCTTCCTAAAGCGGCGTAATGGTGAAGAGAACATCGAATACCCTTCGGAAGCTGTTAAGGAAGTCTTATCCCGCACGCTGGGAGTACCCATTTTTCAGGAGCAAGTGATCAAGCTGGCTATGGTCGCCGCCGGATTTACCGGGGGCGAAGCTGATCAACTCAGACGCGCCATGGCCTCTTGGAAAAAGACGGGTAAGCTGATGCAATTTAGATCGAAACTGATTGAGGGGATGCTGGAAAGGGGCTATGAGCAAGCCTTTGCAGAACGGATTTTTGAACAAATCTGCGGCTTTGGAGAGTACGGTTTTCCTGAGAGTCATTCAGCTTCATTTGCCGTACTCGCATACGCTTCTGCATGGTTAAAGCATTACTACCCAGTTGAGTTCTACACATCCTTACTCAACAGCCTACCCATGGGTTTCTATAGCGTTTCACAGCTCGTACAAGACGCTGTACGCCACAACATTGAAGTACGCCCCGTATGTATTAACCAGTCAGATTATGACCATCGTTTAGAAAAACTGCCTGAAAAAGGCACTAGTCATTACAGCCACGCCATGAGGTTAGGCTTACGGCAGATAAAGAACCTCAGCGAAAAAGGCGCCAGGGAAATTCTCAGCAAACGCCCGAATGCTGGTTATCAAAATGCACAGGCACTTCATCAGCTGACATTGAACCAAAAGGACCTTGAGGCCCTCGCTTCTGCCAATGCTTTACAATGTTTTGCAGAAAACCGCTACGCAGCGCGCTGGGCGCTTATGAATCCGCCTCAAAACTTGGCACTACCTGAGCAAGATGCAAAGCTGCAAGTAAAAGAGGAAGCACAATACCAATACCGGCCGAGCAACTTTGACAACCTGATTGAAGATTACGCCTCGCTACAACTAAGCCTTGAGCAGCACCCTATTACCTTATTAGACCGTATAGGT
>NZ_LWGJ01001065.1:0-3666 GCF_001635845.1 Oleiphilus sp. HI0132
ATTTTAGTTTTTTATATAACTAACATTTCTAGTTAGCCATAAGAGTGAGAGTAGTCTGTGAGCGAAACAATGATTCAACTTCTGTCGGGTGTGGGTCTGTTCTTTTTAGGCATTGTCGTGGGAGCGGTCTTTCATCGATCTGTCCAAGGCGAAGCAAGTAAGAATAAACGTTTGGAACAAAAATTAGCCGAGCTACAGGCTCGTCATGAAAAGTACCAGGCTGAGGTCAGTGAACACTTTATGGATACCGCGCAAGCTGTACACACCCTCAATAAAAGCTACCGAGAGGTGCATGAGCAGCTCGCCAAAGGCGCAAGCCGCTTGTGCAATGAAGAGCAAGCTGAAGATTTTCTCGCAATCGGCCAATCTAACGCAAGTACTGATAGTGCTGCACAGAAACCCCGCGCTGAAGTTTACACACCACCTATGGACTATGCTCCAAAGAATAGCGACGCCGACACAGGCACACTGTCAGAAACTTATGGCATTACTAAAAAAGAAGTTAGCTCGGAGCAAGAAGAAGAGCTGCTTGTTAAAGAGCCACCAAGAATCTAGGCCATTAAACTGGATTATCGATATCGATAAACTCAAACTCGATATCAAACTTTTCCTGTAAATGTTGCCCAAGTGCTTGAATCCCCCCTTTCTCGGTCGCATGATGGCCTGCGGCGAAATAGGCGACCCCGGTTTCTCTTGCGACGTGAACGGTTGGCTCGGATATCTCACCACTTAGGTAAGCATCAAGGTTCTGACTCACTGCAAGGTCAATCATCCCCTGGGCTGCACCAGTACAAAACCCAATATTCTGTATTAACCGGTTAGGCTCACCAACAAACTCGCATTGGCGACCTAGCTTGTTAGTCACATGCTCGGAAAACTGCTCAACTGTTACCGCCTTATCTAAGCGACCAACCTGCCCCACAGAACGCGGGTTTCCGAGTTCCAGTGGCCCCGTTATATCGATACCAAGACGCAGCGCGAGCTGAGCGTTATTTCCACACTCTGCATGAATATCGACAGGTAGGTGGTAAGCTAAGAGACTAATGTCGTTGACAAGTAACTGCTTAATTCTCTTTTTCTTAATACCCGTAATAGGCTGAGCTTCACCTTTCCAAAAGTAACCATGATGAACCAAAATAGCACAAGCATTCTGCTCTACTGCCGCATCTATTAATGCTTGGGAGGCGGTTACTCCACCAACGATTCGCTTAACAGAAGCTCGACCTTCTACCTGGATACCGTTCGGGCAATAGTCCTTAATCTTATCAACCGATAAATATTGCTGAAGATAGGTACTCAATTCTTGTAAGTTAACCGACATGATTACGGACCTAAGCTACTTGATGCGATATTCAGCGGAACGAGCGTGGGCTGTCAATCCTTCACCACGAGCAAGTACCGATGCCACCTTCCCTAACTCACTTGCACCCTCTGCTGAGAAGTGCAAAATCGAAGAGCGTTTCTGGAAATCGTACACACCTAGAGGCGAAGAAAAGCGTGCAGTTCCAGAAGTTGGTAATACATGGTTAGGTCCAGCACAATAGTCACCAAGCGCTTCGGCGGTATAGCGGCCCATAAAGATTGCGCCTGCATGGCGAATCTCTGTCAACAAGGCATCGGGATCTTCTACTGATAACTCCAGGTGCTCAGGTGCTATCAGGTTGCTAACATGAGCCGCTTGGCTCAGAGAGTCGACCTTAATGAATGCTGCCCTGGATACCAGCGATGCTGTGATTATTTCCTCACGCTCCATCGTTGGCAACAATTTGCTAATACTGGCTTCAACCTGATCTAAAAACTGCTCGTCTTGTGATATCAAAATAGGCTGAGCGTTTTCATCATGCTCTGCCTGTGAAAACAGGTCCATTGCAATCCAGTCTGGGTCAGTTTTCCCATCGCAAATCACAAGAATCTCTGAAGGACCGGCAATCATATCAATACCAACGGTACCAAATACTTCTCGCTTGGCGGTCGCCACAAAAATATTTCCTGGCCCAACAATTTTGTCGACTGCTGGAACAGTCGCTGT
This sequence comes from Oleiphilus sp. HI0132, assembly GCF_001635845.1. Classification (NCBI taxonomy): domain Bacteria; kingdom Pseudomonadati; phylum Pseudomonadota; class Gammaproteobacteria; order Oceanospirillales; family Oleiphilaceae; genus Oleiphilus; species Oleiphilus sp. HI0132. The sequence continues at coordinate 2,030 of NZ_LWGJ01001065.1, forward strand.
ACCGTAAGCTAAGGCTGCAACCGCTTGAGCCCCCCCAATAGTGAAGACACGGTCGACGCCGGAAAGCGCCGCAGCTGCCAATACAAGCTCGTTAACTTCACCCTTAGGTGTTGGCACCACCATGATGACCTCAGGCACACCTGCTACCTTTGCAGGAATAGCATTCATCAAAACAGACGAAGGATAAGCCGCTTTACCACCTGGCACATACAAACCTGCCTTATCAAGTGGTACTACTCGCTGGCCAAGGCGCGTGCCATCCACTTCAGTAAAGTCCCAAGAACCCTGATTCTGTTTTTCGTGATAGCCTTTTACCCGCTGTGCAGAGATCTCCAAAGCCTGCTTTTGATCGGTAGGTAGGCTTTGAAGCGCTTCCATTAAGCGTGCCTTTGGAATCTCTAGCTCAGAGGCACTTCCAACACTCAAACCATCAAACTTAGAAGTGTATTTAACCAAGGCATCGTCGCCAGTAGATTTAACGTCATCCAGAATCGTTTTGACCGTCGCATGAACGTCATGATCAAGCTGATCATCCCATGCAACCAATTGCTTTACAGCAGCTTCAAAATTATCATCAGTACTGGATAAACGTTTAATATCTACCATTGAGATTTTCCTGTGTTAATAGTCATAACTCACCGAAGGTCAGCTTTGATAGCTTTATTTAACGGCTTTCTTCATTTTTTCAATAATTGGTTGAATTTGTGCGTGCTTCATTTTCATTGACGCACGATTCACAACAAGACGAGTTGTAATATCAGGGTGAATCATTTCCCTTGGCTCTAAGCCATTTGCTTTTAGGGTATTTCCGGTATCGACGATATCGACAATTTCATCAGCTAAATCTAATAGGGGCGCCAACTCCATCGCCCCATACAGCTTGATGATGTCAGTCTGAATACCTTGCTGCGAATAGAATGCTTTAGCCAGGTTTACAAACTTAGTGGCAACACGAATTCTTCCCTTAGGGCTAACACTACCTTTTTTCGCAGCAGTCATTAACTTGCATTTGGCAATACCTAAATCTAATGGCTCGTATAGGCCATCCGCGCCATGTTCCATTAGGACATCTTTTCCGGTAACACCGATATCTGCGCCGCCGAATTGAACATATGAAGGCACATCGGTGGCCCGGAGAATAATCATTTTCACATTCTCTACAGTGGTATCAAAAATCAGCTTTCGACTACTGGTGACATCTTCTAGCGGCTCGATTCCAGCCTCTTTAATCAGCGGAAGCGTCTCTTTCAAGATGCGCCCTTTTGACAAAGCAATTATTAGATTCTCTGACATAATTTTTTACTCTTAAACTTCACCGTCTAACTAGGCAGGCGCTTTATTTTTGCACCCAGTAGCTGCAGTTTTTCTTCAATGCATTCGTAACCACGATCAACATGGTAAATACGATCAACAAGCGTATCACCTTTCGCAACAAGCCCCGCAATTACCAATGAAGCAGAGGCACGAAGGTCAGTTGCCATAATAGGCGCAGCATGTAATTGCTCAACCCCGGTAATGATCGCAGTGTTGCCTTCGAGCTTAACGTCAGCCCCCATGCGCATTAACTCGTGAATATGCATAAAACGGTTTTCAAATACTGTTTCTGTAATTGAACCTGTGCCTTCTGCTACGCAATT
>NZ_LWGJ01001066.1:0-11268 GCF_001635845.1 Oleiphilus sp. HI0132
GTGATTATCACGACTAACTTAAGCTTTTCAGAGTGGAGCCAAGTCTTCGGTGACGCAAAGATGACAACCGCATTACTTGATCGACTAACGCATCACTGTCACATCATTGAAACAGGTAACGAAAGTTACCGCTACAAAGAATCTACTAATAAACGAATTTAAAACTGGAAATAAAAGAAAAGTTCAGGCCATAATCTGGCCTCTCAGGCGGGTCAAAATTAAGTGCAAAAGCAGGGTCAGTTTTACATGCAAATTAACAGGCGGGCTGCCGTATTGCCTTTATACCAGGAGTAGAGGCCGATGCTTAAACATATGACTTGTGAAAGCATGGTTACGATTGTGCTGATGCTAATGATGTATTCGTATTCGATAATAAAGCAGAGTAAGCTTGTGGCAAAAGCTAGCGCCGCCAAGACTTTAATTGACAGGTCAAGCTTGAGAGACAGCACTCTTAAGTTGATGTAGGCGCGACAATATAAGAAGCCGAATGCAACGCTCATATTCATGAAGAAGGGGATGCTGATTTTCTGCCAATAGAGAGAGTTTGGCCATAAGGCTTGGAAGGCAACCCCTTTAATCCCACCCAGGTACAAGAAAAAGCAGATAAAGATACCGCTTAACCAGATATACATGACGTCTCTTAGGAATACGGCATTTACTGCTGAAATAAATAGCGCAAGAATTACGATCCCATAGAGAATGCCGAGCAGTAGCTTAACTTTATCTATTTCATGAAAGAAGGTGTCATTGGGCCATATTTGAAGGGGGACAAACATCGAACTAGAGGTATCGATGCGCATATAAAAAGTTTGGCTTTCGTTGGCTGGCGTGTTGTGTAAAAAAACGATATTTCGATAATCGATGTCTCGTTGCTCAAAGGGATAAGCATCACCTGCGATTTCTTTAGTATACTCGCCCTCACTATCTGGTATGAAGTATTCAATTGAATCAAGGATCGGGTAGCGAACCTCAAGGTACCAGCGTGTGGCTTCTGGGCTTATGTTATCGACTGAAAAGCGGAGCCAATATACTGAGTCAGTAAATCCTTTTGCAAGGCCATCGTTGGGAGCATTTTGCCATTTTAGACCATTATTATACTTTGAGTCCGCGGCCATAATATCTTCAAAAATAGAATGCCGTCTTTATCTTCGATGTATTGGGTGTAAATGCCTATATTTTCGGGTATTGACTCAGCGCTGAGCTTGTATCCGGGAAGTTGTTCAGAAAAAGCATAACGCCCTACAACGATGAGGATTAGTAATAGGAATAATTTAGCTAATGGGTGGCTGAGCCTGATTTTTCTCATCTAAACGGCTTTTTTATTTTTTGAGGTCGTCCAGAGAAGTTCATTGTGGACAGAATAGGTAGAGCTCGATCAGCCGGGCTAATTATGGAGCTCTTCTAAATATTAAAAATAGTACATAATGTCAGGAAAATCCTATTTTAAGATGCAAGAGAAGAGAAAAAACTTGTTTTTAGTCGTATGAATTCTTCTTTTGCCATTGGTCTTCGTCATCGAGAAAGCTATCCCACTCTTTGTTGCCTTCTTGTTTTTTAGCTTCTTCTTGTTCTCTGAATTTTTTGTTGTGTTGATCCGCTACTTCATCAAGCGCTTTGATTTTGGCTTTGTAAAGCGCAATAGCTTTTGCGGCCTGAGGGTGTTTGGCAAACTCTTTAAATGCATCAATTGCACTGTGGTAATTATGAATTGCAACTCTGGGCTTGCCATTGGCATTTGCCGCTTCGGCTCGGCCACAGAATAAGTCTGCTTTGGATTGGCAAATCGAAAGACTGATGTGATCCAGATATTTTTTTGCACTGCCGGCATTCAGACGCTTGGCCTTATGTTGTGACTGAATAAAGCGTTGAAGTACCTCCAGGTAGCCTCTCACTTCTTTGGCTTTGGCTTCTGTTTTTACGGGGACTGCCGGAAATTTGGGGTTGTTTTCGCGTAAGTTCTTTAGATAGTCATGATCAGCAGTGAGGTAACCTTGTAGGCGCTCGGTTTTATTTAAAATGATCAGTTCATTAAGCGTTTCAACTGAGCGCTCGGCGATCATGATGCGTAGCTCGTTGTTTAAGTACTGCGGGGGCAGGTCGTGAATCAACTGTTGCATGCGGTTATGTCGCTCAGTCAGCACATTGGTTTTGCGAATGCGCTCAACACGTGCTCGCTCGCGCGCTTGAGAAATATAAATAGCACCAATGCAAAGAAATATGATAGCAACGATGGCGATTGTAATAGTGGTTGTTGACATAGCTAAGATCTTAAAAAATATACAAAAGGTTAAACTGAAATTGCTTATACCTTTGAGTATAGACCAGCGTTTGTGATTTTCTATCTGGGATTTAGGGTGAAATGGTAAATGATTGTGCAAACTTTGATCGGATAGAATTTGGGGTTTGTCACATTTTCATGTAAAATCTGCCGCCTTTATTACGCACCTGGCGAAGAAGTTTACTTTTGCTAGGGGCAATTTCCTTGTTATTTCAAGTGTTGAGGCTGATACAAAGATGACAGAGCGCGTTCAAGCTGCAGGCCTGCAGGTCGCAAAAGAGCTATTCGATTTCGTAAACGAGAAAGCAATTCCAGGTACAGGCGTCGATCAGGATGCATTTTGGGCTGGTTTCAGCGCAATCGCTAATGAGTTGGCACCACGTAACCGCGAGCTGCTTGCAAAGCGTGATGACCTTCAAGCTAAGATTGATGCGTATCATTCTGAGCGTAAAGGCCAGTCTTTGGATTTCGCAGAGTACAAAGCATTTCTTCAGGAAATTGGTTACCTGGTAGAAGAAGGCCCGGCATTTGAAGCAACGACTGAAAATGTAGAGCCAGAGATCGCTGAAATGGCTGGCCCACAGCTAGTTGTGCCAGTAATGAACGCTCGTTTCGCATTGAACGCTTCTAACGCTCGTTGGGGTTCTTTGTACGATGCGCTTTATGGCACGAAAGTTATTTCTGAAGAAGGTGGCGCTGAAAAGGGCCCAGGTTATAACAAAGTACGTGGCGACAAGGTTATCGCTTATGCTCGTGGTGTATTAGACACGGCTGCACCTTTGGCTAAGGGTTCTCACGTCGGTACAACAAACTACGCAATCGTTGACGGTAAGCTTGCCGTGACACTGGCTGACGGTTCTACTTCAGGTCTAAAAGAAGAAGACAAATTTGTTGGTTACACCGGCGACGTAGCTGCACCAACATCTATTCTTTTGAAGAACAATGGTTTGCACATCGAAATCCAAATCGATGCGACTAGCCCAGTTGGTTCAACTGACGCTGCTGGCGTTAAAGATTTGATCATGGAAGCGGCACTGACCACTATCATGGACTGTGAAGACTCTGTTGCTGCGGTTGACGCAGAAGACAAAGTGACGACTTACGGCAACTGGTTAGGCCTAATGAAAGGCGATCTGGCTGAAGACGTAAGCAAAGGCGGTAAGACATTTACACGTGTGATGAATGCTGACCGTGAATTCACGGGTGTTGACGGTAATACTTTCTCTTTGAAAGGTCGTTCAATGTTGTTCGTTCGTAACGTAGGTCACTTGATGACTAACCCTGCGATTCTTTTGGAAGACGGTTCTGAAATTCCTGAAGGCATCATGGACGGTGTTGTGACAGCGCTTATCGCTATTCACGACTTGAATGGCAATAGCCCATTCAAGAACTCTACAACAGGTTCTGTCAATATCGTTAAACCTAAGATGCACGGCCCAGAAGAAGTGGCTTTTGCTAACGAATTGTTTGCACGTGTTGAAGATGCACTTAACCTGCCTCGCTTCACGATGAAGATGGGTATTATGGATGAAGAGCGTCGTACCACTGTTAACTTGAAAGAATGTATCCGTGCAGCGAAAGACCGTGTTGTATTCATCAACACAGGCTTCCTTGACCGTACCGGTGATGAGCTACACACGTCAATGTTGGCAGGTCCTTTTGTTGCTAAGACTCAAATGAAGCAGCAAGTTTGGATTAACGCATACGAAGATTGGAACGTTGATACAGGTTTGGAAACAGGCCTACAAGGTCGTTCACAGATTGGTAAAGGCATGTGGCCGATTCCTGATGAAATGGGCATGATGATGGAGCAGAAAGTGGGCCATCCTAAAGCGGGTGCTAACACGGCTTGGGTTCCTTCTCCTACTGCTGCAGCACTTCACGCAATTCACTATCATCAGATTGATGTATTTGCGGTTCAAAACGAACTTAAGACTCGCGAGCATGCAAACGTAGATGACATCTTAAGCGTTCCACTAATGTCTGCAGATGAAGTTAAGGCGCTAACGCCTGAATTCATTCAGAACGAAATCGACAACAACTGTCAGGGTATCCTGGGTTATGTTGTACGTTGGGTTGATCAGGGTGTTGGTTGTTCTAAAGTTCCAGATATCAACAACGTTGGTTTGATGGAAGATCGTGCAACATTGCGTATTTCTTCTCAGCACGTGGCGAACTGGTTGGAGCACGGTGTTTGTACCAAAGAACAGGTTGAAGAAAGCTTGAAGCGTATGGCAGCGATTGTTGACGGCCAGAATGCGGGTGATTCTGAATACATCGCCATGGCACCGTCTTTTGACGGCATTGCTTTCCAGGCAGCTTCTGATTTGATCTTCAAGGGCAAAGAGCAGCCAAGTGGTTACACAGAGCCGCTACTTCATGCTTACCGTTTGAAGTTTAAAGCGCAATAAGTGTTTACTCAGCCCCTGCTTATGTAGGGGCACAAAAAAACCGGCTGAATGCCGGTTTTTTTGTGCGTATTGATTAGCTAAATACTTAGGCGGCGCATATTGGCAGAGGGTTTAGCGTATTGCCAATGTTGGTCAAAGCTATCTCTGAGTCTCTGTGCGATCATATGATTGCTGTAGTTAACGAAGCCCGTGTAGCTATCCAGGTCTTTCCGGTAGATGCCGGCGTCAAAATCAACCGTTGTAATCATATCGCGGGGCCTGCTGGCGCCTCTTGGAATCACTCTTAATTCGATGAAGCTGGTCAATTTCTGGGCGAGGTCAATAAGTGGATTGTGATAGCCTGCACCAGTTCGATCATCGATTAATAGTATTCTAATTTTTGCCTGCGAGTTCCTCTTCGATAGATTCAATAGACATTGACGGATGTAGCTTTCTTTAAAGATAGGGTGTGTGATTGTGTCGGAAAGTATGGATATTTGTCTCTGGGCCTGTGAAAGCATGCTTCGATGAAAGCTAACAAACTGGTCTTGGTTATTGTACTTATATAAATGATTATCCTGAGATATTAACAGTGCCTTCCGTCCATCTGTTGACAAGTGAGGCTCTTCTGCTCGGACTTTAATATAATGCCTCAGACAGGGCATTTCCATATGGTATATCCCATCACGATTAGGCTCTTTGGCTGTCACGAATCCTTGAGAGGCAAAGAAGGCCTGATATTCTTGAAAGCATTCCAGGTAGAGCTCATCATAGTTAGACTTTGCGGCAGCTTTCATCGCTCGATGCAGAAGCTGGCGACCAAAGGACTTTCTTCTGCAGGAAGGGTGAATATATAGCTTATGGATATGGGCAGAGCTAGCGTCGTTATGCTTAACGACAACGTAGCCAATAATGTTATCACTGGCGACAAGTGCCTGGATAAAACCCTTCTCTACTTGATGAGCCTTATGAATATGCAGCCAGTCGTTATCGAGCTTGCATAGGCGACGATGTACCTCTAATGGAAGTTTATCCAGGGCATAAGTTTGGATTTTAATTTGACTCATAATATTTCAAATGATGTTACTGCATTATCAATCCATTATTATATCATGCTCAGAATAGAACAGCTGGGGTATGCAGGTCTACCGACTTTACCTGCTTTTTGCTAATTAAGAATAAGGCTCGCTATGTTGCACAATTTTGATGTTCAGGATTTTTTACTCAATTACTGGCAAAAAAAACCAATGCTTATTTCCAAGGCTTTTTCGGACCCATATTGGTTGGAGCCAAGTGAATTAGCGGGTTTAGCCTGTGAGGAGGATGTCGAGTCCCGAATAATTATGCAGTCTGATCAAAAGTGGCAGGTCGAGTGTGGGCCTTTTGAAGAAAGCCGGTTTCCTACTCTACCCAAGAGGGATTGGACGCTTCTGGTTCAAGGTCTTGATCAGTGGTCACCTGAAGTGGCGGAGATTTTAAGGTCTTTTGATTTCTTACCGAGCTGGCGTCTGGATGACATAATGGCTTCGTATGCGCCGGTTGGGGGAACCGTTTCCCAGCATTATGACTTTTTTGATGTCTTTCTAATTCAAGGAGAGGGGAGCAGAAAGTGGCAAGTAGGTCAGGTTTGTAGCGCCGACAGTGAATTGGTACCAGATACCTCTGTGCGTATCCTGACTGAATTTGAGCCTAAATTGGAAGTAACCTTGGAACCGGGTGATATCCTTTACATTCCCGCCAAGCATGCGCACTTAGGAGTCTCTGTAGAAAACAGCATGACCTATTCAGTTGGTTTTCGCGCTCCGAGCATTCGAGATATTGTCGACGGTGTAGCGACAGCAGCTTTGGAGGGCTTGAAAGAGGATGAGCGTTATCAGGATAGCATCGAGGCTTTAAAAGCTGCCCGAGGTAATATCCCTGAAGCTGCTATCACTCGCTTGCGTGAAATGTTGAGCGAGGCCTTGACCAATGAGACCTTGCTTGCAAACTGGCTAGGGGAGTATGTAACGGAAAGGAAGTATCCTGAGCTTGAGCTTGTCGGCGAAAGTATTGAGGATTGGGAGTCGCTCCTTGGTGAGGGTGAGCTAATTCAGCGTAACCCTGCTTCACGCTTTGCCTATACCACCTTCAAGGAGTGTCTGCTTTATGTTGATGGTACTTCTTATAAATGTTCAGCCGCATTGGCTGAAGAACTCGCCGACAGACAAGATCTTTGTCGTCAGCGAATACTAGATTTAGTTTCAGATAAACAGGATAAAAGCGTTATTGCCAACTTATTGGAAAGCGGTGCATTAGTGCTCGGAGATTTGTAGGCAGAGGTCACTGTGCCTCGCTAGGTGCTTCGAGCTATGTTTGAGCTAGCTCATGCTTGACTTACTATCTTCGTTAATAATATCCAGATTAAAAAGGCGGAGAAGGTGACGCCTAGTTTTCAAGATTGGAACAAATTTTTCCTGAACAATGCTTTTCGAGAAACTCTATAGGTGTTTGTGAAAATTCGGCTTTGAAAAAGCGCCTAAAGCCTGATGCTGTTTGAAAGCCAAGTTGTTCAGCCGTGTAATCAATGTTTTGCCTCATTTGAAATAAGTAAACTTTAGCAAGCTCTCTTCGGGCAATGTTGGAAAGGTGAGAAAACGACTCGCCGTGCTTATTAAGCCGTTTTTGTAATCCTCGAACAGATATATTTAGCTTGGATGCCAGCTTCTGACTATTAAAAGACTCTGGGTGGTTGTGCATTATCTGGCTGATTGCACGATACTCGAAGTCTTGCAATCGTTCAGATTTTTGCCAGAGGTCTAGAGACTTATTAAGGTAGAGTTGGTGCAAGGTTGGGTTGTGGCTAGATAGATCTCTGTATAATAGTTGATCATCAAACGTAATGATCGAAAGAGGTTGGTTAAAAGTTGCTTTGCAGTCGAAGTGCTTTAAGTAGCGATGTGAATAGGTAGGCGCAGGAAAATCAAAACATATATCAAGGGGTGTTACTGTGGAACAAATTATTTCTCGTAGAGAGTTTAAGGTATATGAGAAAACCGCCTCGGCGCAAAAACGTCGTTGTTGAATCGTTAGGTTTTTTTTGTAAGGGAAGGTTAGGGCAACACTCAAGCGACCTGGAGATTTATGAATAATAGGGTAATAGCTTGCTCCATGGATAAAGTGATATCGGCTAATCAACTCGAGTCTATTTGGTATAGGCAGGTTTATACCGGTACGGGACAAGCGCCAATTAGCCTTGAGAGTGAGAGTGAGATGATAGAGCGTGTCTCAATGACCCCTGGGGCAATTGGCTATATATACAATAATAACGATACAAAGATTCAGAACAATGAAAATATTAAGATACTTACTGTTTACTAGTAGTTTGCTGCTTGGCTCTCACTCTTCAAGCTTGTTTGCTGAGGAAAACGGTGACTGGTTTACACCTTTCTCGTGGGAGGCTTTTGTTAGCCAAAGCGTTATTTATAGTAGTGATTATGATTATCTGAGCCGCTCGGATGATGAGGCCTCGCTTGATATGTGGGAGGCAGGTTTACTATTTTCTACCACGGTCAAAGGGTCTATAGGCGTTTCCGCCCAGTTATTAGGTCGAAAGGTTAGTGAGTCGAGTGGTGAAGATATTCGTCTCGATTACGGGTTTTTTAGCTACCCGATTTATCAGAGTTTTGATCGTTCTTTGGGTCTTCGTTTAGGGAGAATACGTTCTTCTTATGGTTTTTATAATGAGACTCGGGATATTCCCCATACCCGAACGGGTGTGGTGATGCCGCAAGCCGTTTATTTTGACATGACTCGTAACTCCTTTTATTCCGCTGATGGTGTGGAATTCTTTGGTTCTTATGACCTATCTGGTGAGCCTTTAGCATTTCAACTTTTCTTGAGCCAGCCTGTTGCTGATAAAGATGAGTTGGAAGAGGCCTCACAACTTTCTCCAAGCAAACTCAAAGGAGATCGTAGCCTGTTAGCCAAAATAATATATGGAGAAGAGTTTGATGGTTGGCGTGCCTCCATAACGTACTTCAAACCAGAATACGAAGTATCAGTTGAGTTTCCTGCAGGTGACGACCCTTTGCTTATGATTGTTGAACCTGACGCGTCATTTTACTCCGAAAATATCGTGACATCACTTGAATACAACCAATTCCAATGGTCTGTCACGTTTGAGTATTTGCGCCATAAATTCCAGACTAATATTCCGGCACTGGCAAGCGAGGCTGTTAATGATTTTTATGAAGAAGCTTATTACTTGCAGAGTGTTTATCGTTTTGATGAATTCTGGGAAATGTATGCTCGCTATGAACAAACAAAGCTGAGGGGCTCGTCAGACCCAAAGAGCTCATTTGACGATGCTAATTTTGGTCTGGCATTTAGACCTGATGAGAACTGGCTTCTTCGCGCTGAGATTCATTATATTGAGGGTTACTCGAGGTTGTTTAGTCGTGATAACTCGATTTCAGACGAGCAGGATCCATACTGGACAGCAGTTCTTTTTCAGCTCGCCTATAGGTGGTAGTAGATGATTGACGAGACATTACCCTCAGGATGGAAAGACAAAGGTTTTAACATTAATTGGCAAACGTTTGGAGCGATTAGCCTTGTATTCACATTAATTGTGTTGGTCTTTTCTTTGTTGATGTCTCAGTGGAAAACGCATGAGTTTGAGTCTAACCGGCTTATTGTGCATGCCCAATATGAACAGCAATTAAATCGTTTGATAGAAACTTCTGCGGATAAAGTGATACAGCTAGCGAACTCGGCAAGTTTGAATAAAATTTTAATGGAGGCAATCCGGGGAAACGATGTCGAAAGTTTTCGCAGTGAAATAGAAGAGCTTGATTGGAATTTACAAGCCGATGGGGGATTGTCAGTATTGGCTTTGTTTGATACTCAGCTTGGTATATTACACTCGACTGACTCATTGCAACACCAAGAGAGTGTTAGGGAGGTGCTCCAGAGAGAAGCGCCCTCTTGGCGTGTAGATTGTAACTCTGTTTGCCGAATTGTGACTTACACTGCCATGCTTTATCAGGGGGATGTTTTGGGTGTCATCGTTCTGGCAGAGCCATTAAGTAATGTAATGCTTAGGTTTCAGCACGTCTCAAATATTGATACGGTTTTGCTAAGCAAGAATACGGACCCATTTAGTGCAGGGGTCAAGGGGCTGCCTGTTTCTCCATTTTGGGAGCGTGATCTAATGGCTTTAACCAACCCCTTGGAAAGCAGAGTCGTGCTTGATCAGGCTTCGCGTTCGTACTCTCTTGATGAATTAAGTCGCCGAATTCAGGTTTTGGATTTGTCTCCAAATATTTATGAATTGAAGGCGATGCCTTTGCAGCAAAATCAACTAGTTGTAATATCAAATGTGTCTGAAGACTACTCCTTATTAGATCAAACGATCTCTCAAACGTTCGGTTATAGTTTCTTAGCGTTGCTTGTCGGTGAATTTCTACTGTTTATACTATTACGCCAGCCTTTACGTAAGCTACATCGTGCCGATGCAGTTGAGCGCTTGGCAGTCGAAACGTCAAATGCTTTGGATGCACGCACAGAAGCTTTGGAGCGCGAGAAACTATTATCAGAGAGTGTGAATGACTCAGTTCCTGTGGGTATCGCAGTAGTTGATGGTGGCGGGCGCTTATTGTCTGTTAATCGCTATCTAAAATCTTTATTTGAATTAAGCTCAGAAAGTCTCGAAGGGAGCTCGTTGGATTCTCTCATTCAGGCTAAGGGGGGCTTAGTCTCCCGGCGGCTTGAGGATATCACTAGAGGGGTTTTGTCAGAGTTTGAACATGTTGCTTATATCACTTCTGTGTCAGGGCATCAGCACTGCCTTTCTTGGCGTTATACGCCTGTTTATGGAGAGCAGGAAGAGTCTGTCTCTATCTCGTCTCGGCAAGTTTTGGTCATCGCGACACCTTTAGCTGAACCAACTATTGTAGATGAGAGGAAATGGTTGGATGTTCATGATACTGAAACAGGTTTGTTAAACCAAAAAGGTTTAGAAGCGCGCCTGACTGATTTGATTGGCAGAGACGACCAAGCGTCACATGCCCTTGCATTGTTGCGAATAGAGTCTCAGTGGCGTGATGAGGTTAAAGCGTGCTTATCAACAGAGTTGGATAGCGCATTTAGTCTTGTTAGTTTGGATCGAAATGAAGTGGCGATATTGATGCCTTCAACCTCACAACCGGATGCGGCCGGGAACCTGAAGCACTATTGTCGGTCTATCGGTGAAATAACACAGAAGGGCATTATGCCTTTAGGTGGTTTGCATGTTTTCACTTCCGTAGCGCGAGATCCTTTAACACTTATTCAGCACGCTAGAGATGATTTGGCCAGACGAATGTGCAATGAACCCTAAGGCAAATTGCGCACTGATCTATGAGATCTGTACGTAATCCTATACCTAAAAAAATTCATGACTGCGTTATCGTTGTTTCTCCATAAAACAATCAAAAAGCTGGAGAAGCAAAATGATTAGATTAAAACAAAAAAAATTGATAGACCTGCCAGTGAAGATGGCTAAGGCTGTCAAATTTGCAGCTGCCTGTATAGTTTCTGTGAGTGTTGTCGGTTGTACAGGTAACCCTTACGAAGAAGTGG
>NZ_LWGJ01001067.1:0-6929 GCF_001635845.1 Oleiphilus sp. HI0132
AACCACCGATTTGGCGCCGAGTAATAATGCGGCCAAGCCCAGTATTCCGGAACCACAGCCAAAATCTACGACAGTTTTGTTGTTTAGGCCGTCATCGTTTAGCGCATAAGCATCTAGCCATTTTAAGCAAAGTGCAGTTGTGGGGTGTGTGCCAGTGCCGAAAGCCAGGCCAGGGTCGAGCATCAGGTTGACAGCGTTTGGCTCAGGAATGTCATGCCAGCTTGGGCATATCCATAAGCGGCGACCAAACTGAATGGGTTTGAAGTTATCAATCCATTTACGCGTCCAGTCTTCGTTTTCCAATATTTCAAAACGCAATTCAGGGAAGGTCTGATCTGAAAGATTGGTGAAGACACTTTCAGTGATGGCTCTAATAGCTTTTTGGTCCTCATCGGCAGAAAACAGCCCGGTGACGATCGTTTCTTCCCAAAGCGGCGTTGTGCCCCGTTCGGGCTCTAGCACTGGCTGGTCTTGAGCATCTTCGAGAGTCACTGCGCTGGCTCCCGCCGCGAGCAAGCCTTCTTCGAGAGCTTCTGCGATGGCGGGAGATATATTGGCTTTAACTTGGATCCAGTTCATAAGTCAGTGACTTCCTGATAGTCGGGAATGAAATACATTAGATGAAACTAAAGGATATTCTTTTCCAGATGATGGATATTAAATTCGAGCTCTCGAAATCCGCTATCGGAAAGTAGCTTGCGGTGAAGGTCAATATTTGTGTCAATTCCGTCTACGACTAGCTCGTCAAGTGCGTTTGTCATACGGTTCATCGCCGCATTACGGTTTTCGCTATGACAAATGATTTTGGCAACTAAAGAGTCGTAAAATGGAGGTACACGATAGCCGCTATATAAATGCGAATCGACACGGACTCCCATGCCACCGGGCGCGTGAAACTGTTTAACTAAGCCGGGGCTCGGTGCAAAGGTTTGAGCATTTTCAGCGTTAATGCGGCACTCTATCGCATGGCCTTCAAGATTTACTTCAGCTTGAGAGACTGAAAGTGGTAGGCCGCTAGCAATTCTAATTTGCTCTTTAACGATATTAATGCCTGTTATCATTTCTGTTACAGGGTGCTCTACCTGTACTCGGGTATTCATTTCGATAAAATAGAAACTGTCATCCTGGTATAAGAACTCAAATGTTCCTGCTCCGCGATAGCCGATATCTTTGCAGGCTTTTACGCAGGCGGCAAACGTGGCTTGTCGGGCTTCCTCGTTAATATTTGGTGCAGGGGCTTCTTCGATAACTTTTTGGTGTCTTCGTTGCAGTGAACAGTCACGGTCACCTAAGTGAATGACATTGCCATGGTTATCTGCAAGTACCTGGATTTCGACATGCCGGGGTGTGTCGAGAAATTTTTCAAGGTAAACGGTGTCATCGCCAAAAGCGGCTTTGGCTTCAGACTGTGTTAGCTGAATCGAGGTGAGTAGTTCAGCTTCGTCGTTAACAACTCTCATACCCCGGCCGCCACCACCTGAGGCTGCTTTGATAATAACCGGGTAGCCAATTTTGCGTGCAATAGCTTTGGTTCGATCTTGATTATTTGTGATCGGGCCGTCGGAGCCAGGAACCGTCGGTACGCCGGCTTTTGTCATGGCTTTGATGGCTGAAACTTTATTCCCCATTAAGCGAATGACACTGGCAGGGGGGCCAATGAAGGTAAAGCCGCTCTTTTCGACTTGTTCTGCGAAGTCAGCATTTTCAGCAAGAAAACCGTAGCCAGGATGAATGCCAACAGCATTGGTCACTTCAGCGGCGCTGATTATTGCAGGTATATTGAGGTAGCTCTCGACAGGGCTGTTATTACCAATACAAACTGACTCGTCTGCCAAGCGAACGTGCATAAGGTCTCTATCAACCTTGGAGTGTACGGCGACCGAAGGAATACCGATCTCTTTGCAGGCGCGTAGAATTCGTAAGGCTATTTCGCCACGATTAGCGATTAGAACTTTTTTTAACATCAGTGTTACCTGCGAGCCTTATGCAATTGTAAATAGTATCTGATCGAACTCGATAGGTTCTCCGTCACTGACTTCTATCGACTGAATAACGCCGCTTCGGTCTGCCTCGATTTGGTTCATCATTTTCATTGCTTCAATGATGCACAAGACATCGCCAGCCTTAACGCTTTGTCCAACTTCAACAAATGGGGCGGAGTCAGGTGAGGGCGCCTTGTAGAAGGTGCCGACCATAGGGGCATTGATTGTCTGGTCACTAGAGGTGCTCGCCGGTGCCGGACTTGCAGTGGATGTTTCTGTGATAGGTGCTGAAGCAGACGTTACGGGTGCTGGGGCCGCTGCTGGTGCGGCGACAACATGCTTGCGACGGTTGATGCGGATGGACTCTTCGCCTTCCTTAATCTCTAGTTCTTCTACATCTGACTCGGTGATTAATTCGATCAGCTTTTTGATTTTTCGAATATCCATAACAATTCCTGTATTAGGTTTATAGCGCCTGCAGGGCTTTGCTGAGCGCAGCATCGTAACCTAAGCTGCCCAGCCCGCAGATGACGCCTAATGCGACATCAGAGAAATAAGAATGATGGCGAAATGTTTCTCTAGCATGAACATTTGATAAATGTACTTCGATAAAAGGAATATCAATCGCTAGTAGAGCATCTCGGATTGCTACGCTCGTATGCGTAAATGCCGCAGGGTTAATAATTATAAACTGAGTATCATCTTGCTTAGCTTGATGTATGCGCTCGATAAGTTCGTGTTCAGCATTGCTTTGCAACGTGTTGAGCGCGATATTGTTATTCTTGGCGCAGGCTTTTAAGCGAGAGTTGATATCATTGAGAGTTTCTGAGCCGTAAATTTCGGGTTCGCGGGTGCCTAAAAGGTTTAGGTTTGGGCCATGAAGTACCAGTATGCTAGCCATAATCAGACGATGCTCGTAAAAACATGTGAAAGAGAAAGTTAATTCTAAGTGCCGTGAGAAATGTCTACAAGTGTAGTTTCTTTTTATGACACTTTATCTACAATATAGTGGCTAGTTTGCCCATATATTGCGTTATTTACAAGCAGGTTTTCTTACAGTTCTGTATTGTAGCAACGGACATTATTTCGTCCATTTCTCTTTGCTTCGTATAGGGCATGATCAGCCTTTTCACATAAGGATTGAGCGTTTTCGTGGTCAGCTAATGCAATGCCGCAACTAAAGGTGACATTGAATGTGCCGGTTCCGGCGGGCTGTGGTAATTCTGCAAAGCGTTCACGTATTTCGTTAAGAATAGTTTTAGCATCGCGTTCAGAAGTATTTGGCAGTACGATGGCAAACTCTTCGCCACCATAGCGACCGATGTGGTCTGTTTTACGTAGCCGCTGTTTAAGGAAAAGAGAAAGGCTTTTCAGTACGCGGTCGCCAATAGGGTGGCCGTAGTTATCATTAATCTTTTTGAAGTAGTCGATATCGAGCATTGCGAAACAGACAGGTAGTTCGCTTTCCGCTGCTTTAGCAACTTCAATTTCTAGCAAATGTAGAGTATGGGTATGATTGTAAAGCCCGGTCAGGCTATCGCGAATCATTAGTGCCAAAAGGGATCGAGCTCTTCGGCCTCGGTTTCGCAGCGTGGCGATGAGGTGTTTCGGGTCGATAGGTTTCGTTAGAAAGTCATCGCCTCCAAGACTCATCGCGTGTAGCTGTTTGTTGACGTCATCTTCTGCAGAGAGGTAAATGATAGGTACGCTGTGAAACTTGTCTTGCTGGCGTATCACTCGGGCTAGCTCCATACCGGTACAGCCTGGCATGTACATATCCATGATAATTATCTCAGGCTGGAAATCCGCCAAGGCTACCAGGATATCCATCGGCTCGGTAATGATGTGAGGAATCATGCCGGCTTTGTGCAATATATTCTCAATGTACTTTGCTTGTGCTTTAGAGTCATCGACTACCAGAATACGGTATGGGTCCTGAATGTTGGCGTGCGTATATTGCTCAAATTTTTCTATTAGCTGGCCAGGGTCGATGGCTCGATAAAAAAACTCTTCGCCGCCTGTGCGCGATGCTTTTAGCCGGGTCTGAATGTCGTCAGTGCTCTCGCTAACATAAATAACTGGAATAGTTGTCTCGTGAGACTCCTGGATTACTTGAACGGCATCGATGCCAGCAAGCTTATGCCCGCCAAAATCTACATCGGCTACGATGGTCTCTGGCTTATCCTGCTTAGCTGCGTGAACAAAATCATCAACATCACTGAAGTTGATTGAACGAAAACCAAAGAACTCCAGCTGATTAATAATGCGGTTAGCGTACTCGGTGTTGTTTAGCGCGAGGTAAATCGGAGTGCGTAAAAAAGTACGTGGATTCGAGTGCGAGGTGTCGCTTCGCCCCCCTCCGGTATCACTCTTTCGCAAAGTGCACTCATTCAGCTCCTGAATAAAGGACTCAATTTTTTGTTGGCTGTCTAACGAAAGCGGGGCTTCAGGGTTAACATTGCTCAGTAGCTGGTTAATTTTTCGTGCCGAAGTCTCCTGGCGAGACATCTCAAAGCGGGTTGCAAAACGCTCTAGTTTTTCACTCGCATCATTTAAATCTTGAGTGCGATCCAGGTCTTCCCAAGAGGAGAGTTTGCACTTTTGATAGACATCTAATACAACTCTGGCTTGCGTCGTAACTCGTTTTGCAAACAGTTGTTTAAGTTTCTCTCGTTGGTTGTCCTGAGCCATTCCTTGATCCTAATGGAAGAATTCTTTTTGTAAACGCGAATCGTCTCTACATAATTTAGCATAATCCCCTGAATATGGAGGTTTTTATCGTCAAAAAATGTCAGGATGTGTAAGTTGATCTATTGTTATATGGAAGCAATGCCTACAGGCTGGCCATTATGATTTCTGTGGTGAAAGAGGTCGGGTCGTTTTTATACTTGGGCTTTGCTAATAAAAAGACACCAATGAAGATACTGATGGAGATAAAGTAAGTGAGGCCTAATCATGAGGCATAGTCATAGCCTGACAAATCAGGGTCCTAGCTTACAAAGGACACTATTTGCTTATATTAGCATTATGTTGCTGTTGTTGTTGGTTGGAAGCTTTACGCTGAATATCACCACCATGCGTGACTATTTGCAGAATCAATTGCAGTCCCATGCACAGGATGCTGCTACTTCTTTGGGCTTGTCATTATCGACGAGTATAGATGCTCAAGATCGCGTGGCGGCAGCGCGAATTGTTGACACGATATTCGACAGTGGTGACTACAGAAAAATTGTTTTTTTTGACTTGAACGGTGCCGCCATTGTCGTGCGCGCTAACTCTTTAACTGTTGATACTGTCCCTGACTGGTTTGTCTCTCTGCTTGATCTAAAGGCCCCTGCCAAAAGTGCAGAAGTTGTAGCTGGTTGGAAACAGTTGGGCACGATTGTGGTAGAGAGTCATCCTGGTTACGCCTACCTTGAATTGTGGAAAGTGATTCGTTCTGAGTCAATTTGGTTTCTAAGTATTTTGGTGCTCGGCTTATTTGCAGCGCGTTGGCTATTAGC
Organism: Oleiphilus sp. HI0132; assembly: GCF_001635845.1. Taxonomy (NCBI): domain Bacteria; kingdom Pseudomonadati; phylum Pseudomonadota; class Gammaproteobacteria; order Oceanospirillales; family Oleiphilaceae; genus Oleiphilus; species Oleiphilus sp. HI0132. Next base: position 5,486 of record NZ_LWGJ01001067.1, read on the forward strand.
TGGTGTGTTAAAGCCTTTAAAACAGCTTCAGTTTCATGCACAGGAAATGAGTCATCGCCATTTTGATTTTAGGGCTCCTCATCCTGTATTCCGAGAGCTTGCAGGCGTTGCCGATGCGATGAATGATATGGCCAGGCAGCTTGGCGGGGTGTTTGAAGAGCAATTAAATTTGATCGAGGACCTGCGTCAGGCATCTTTTGTTGACACACTTACCGGCCTAAGTAACCGTGAAGGTTTTGATGGGCGTTTAAAGACAGAGCTGGATTCACAGCAGCACACAGCAAAAGGAAGTCTGGTCTTAGTGCAACTTAACGACTTTGGTGCAGTTAACGAGTCATTGGGGCGAGATCGAGGCGATGCTCTGTTGACGAGTGTTGCGCAGATACTGCAAAAATATGAACAGCGTCATCAGAATGCGTTTGCTGCGAGGCGAAGTGGTGCCGATTTTAGTGTGTTTATGCCGAGTGTTATGGATGATGAAATTGATGTCCTGGTGCCAAAAATGATATCAGAAATTTGTTCACTCTCTGATATCAAGCACTTGTTGCGCGATGATAGCGTGCATATCGGTGCGGCTTGCGTAAAGGCTGATGATACTGCTCGCACTTTGTTGTCTAAAGCTGATTTAGCCTTACGCCAAGCACAGTCAGATGGTATTTCCGGCTGGCGGCGTTATGCGCATATTCAGTCGGCAGAAGAGAGTATGCGAGAGGTGCATCAGGCAAATGAGTGGCGAAATATTTTGCAAGAGGTATTGCTGAGTCGAGATGTGAAGCTTCATACTCAAACAGTTTATGATGGTGAAGGAAAGGTTATGTATCAGCAGGTCCTTTCTCGAATTGAAGTAGAAGGCGAGCTGACTGTCGCTGGGACCTTCCTGCCGATGGCTGAGCGATTCGGATTGATGGTGCCCTTTGATCAGTTGGTTGTCGAGAAGGTGGTAGAGAGCCTGGCAGATCCAGAATTTTTGATGCAGCGAACTCACAATGAGTTGGCGCAAGGTGAAGCTGATAATCACCGATACTGTATTACCTTGTCTGAAGCTGCCTTGATAGATGAGCGCTTCTTGTCCTGGTTTGATCAGCAGCTTGTTCAGAACCCCAGCTTGGCGGAAATGCTAATTGTCGAAGTTCCAGAACATATCGTGAGTTATAATGAAAATGCCTTGGTCGTTTTGAGCAATATGGCAAAAGAGCATGGCTTTAGTCTATCGGTCGAGCGCTTTGGTGTAAGCTCGGTGCCATTTTCGTATTTACAGCGAGTGGATATTCACTACATCAAAGTTGACCATAGCTTTATTCGCAACGTTCAGGGCAGTCAATCAAATCAGTTCTTCCTGCGATCAGCGATCCAGATTGCACATGGTCAGGGAATTAATGTGATTGCTGTGGGTGTCGAGTCAGAAGACGAGTGGCAGGCTTTAAAAGAGCTGGGGATTGATGGC
>NZ_LWGJ01001068.1:0-4055 GCF_001635845.1 Oleiphilus sp. HI0132
TTAAGGTTATGATGGGGAATGATTATGAGTGGGATCAGGTAGAAGGTCGCTATACCGCAAAGCCTTCGGATGACCAGTTTGAAGTGAAGAACTACTAAAATAAGCTAAGACGTTAAAAGGCTGAATGAGGAGGCGTGCTTTCCTTATTCAGCTTTTAAAATTGCCCATGCTTGCCCTGACCTTTGGTAAACCCCTGTGCGCCGTCTAAGGCTCCTGATGCGGCAGCGACTTCCATGCCTCGGTAGAATTCATTCTTCATGGCTTCATCAAATGACTTGTCCCGGTGCTTAGCTGTCTCGAAGTACACTAACTGGCGAATGACTAGCCACCTTCCTTGTACTCAATCCTACTAAACACATGATCAGTAAGGCTGAACTAATGGGTAGCCATGCCCAAAGATGCCATTGCACTTGATAGTCTAGGTCGAGTAAATAGCGATATAAGCTATAGCAGATTGCTTCAGTACCCAGCAGGGCCAGAATACCTGCCATGAGGCCTAACAAAGCGAATTCACTCCACTGATTAAGGCGAAGCTGCTTTCGGTTAGCGCCGAGTGTCCGTAAAATTGCACCTTGTAATATTCGCTCATCGATACTTGAATAAATGGTCGCCAGTAAGACCAACACACCGCCGATCAATACTAGGATAAGTAAGTACTCAACAGCGAGGCTGACTTGCTTGAGCAAACTTTGAATTTGCGTAAAGACCATACTCATGTCGAGTAAGGTAATGGTCGGGAACTCGCGGATGAGCTTAGTAAGTTTTGCCTCGCTGCCAGAAGGGACATGAAAACTGGTTAAGTAACTAAGCGGAAGGTCCTGGAGCGCTGCCTCAGATAGAATCATATAAAAGTTAGGACTAAGTGTTCCCCAATCGACACTGCGAATACTAGTAATGGTCACTGTGAAGCTTTGTCCGGCCACCTCGAAGCGAAGCGTGTCGTTAAGCTTTACACCTAATCTCCCTGCTAAACGCGATTCAATAGAAACTTGTTTGCTCGCCGCATCTGACTTTTTATCATTTATCCAAACACCTTCCAGTATTTTGTTTCCTTCGGGTAGTTGTTCACTCCATGTGAGCGCCAGATCTCTTTGAAGGGCCGGGTCTTCACTCAGTTTTTCATCATCATGAACATAGCGTTCGTTGATATGCGTTAATCGCCCTGGAACCATAGGAAAGAGCGGGTAGTTCTTGAAGCCGGTTTCTTCGAGTGCCGCTTTATAACTATCCGATTCATAGGCTTGTATATTCATAGCGAAGAAATTGGGCGCGTTCTCGGGTAAGCCGCGTTGCCAGTCATTTAGTAAATCATTTCTTACAACACTAATGACTAGCATGACCATCAATATCATCGCGAATGCCAAGATTTGAGTGCTGGCACTTTGATTGTTGCGCATGAGGTGTCGCCAGGCGAAACGCACATAAATATTGAAGCGTGCTGAAGGTGTGATTTTATCTAAAAGCTTAAGTATTCCTCGTAAACCAAATGAGAGCAGGATAAGGGTCACCAATCCGCCGACAATCACTGCGAGAGACATCTTTACATCGCCGGTAAACCATAAGCATAACGAGAGAATACATGCGAGCGCGATGCCGTAGATTAGTCTTCCGCTAATGCTCATCGGCTCAAGGTCACGGCGCAGGATTCTAAGTGGGGATACGCGACTTAGTTGAATCAGGTGAGGTAGCGCAAAGCCCAGTAGAGTAACCGGGGCCGTAATACTCGCAATAGCCCAAGCTGACCAAGGTGCGGTAGGCAAGTCATTGATAAATAGGATACTTAGCAAGGAAGAAAGTTGTTCCTGTATCAGGGTGCCAAGCATTAGGCCGATGAGCGTGGTGATGAAGGCGAGAATCAGTAACTGCAGACTAAAAAGCCACAGTACTTGCTGACGACTGGCGCCCAAGGTTCTTAACAGTGCGCTGGTATCGTAGTGGTGTTGGGCATAGTTTTGAGCGGCCATCGCAATGGCAATACCCGCAAGTAGAATCGCGAGAATGGCCGCTAAGGAAAGATAGCTACGTGCTTTATCGAGTGCCGCGGCAAGCGCCTGGTTGTTATCTGATAATGACTCCAGGCTTTGATTGTCACTGAGTAGAGGTTTCAGCCAGACCTTGTATTGGTCAATTGAGTTAAGCGAGCCCTTGAGTTGAGTCGTCTCGGTCTGAGCTTGTTTGTCTTGAAGGTCTGCAAGCAATAAGCGCCAAGTAACGCGACTCCCAGTCTGAATAAGCCCAGCTGCTTCGATGTCAGCCATATTCATCATCAGGCGTGGGGACAAACTATAGAAGTTTCCACCGCGATCACTTTCCTGGGTGATGAGTGCACCTATGGTGAAATTCTGTTTGCCCAGTTCCAGTGTGTCGCCTATTTTTGCATTGAGTAGCGTCAGTAAGCGAGACTCTAGCCATACACTACCAGGAGGTGGTCCTGTTGGGCTTTTCTCCCCGGGCTTGAAGGCACTCAAGCTAGTCATAACCTTACCTTTAAGAGGGTAATGATCATCGACGGCTTTAACGGCGGCCAAAGACATTTCATCCCCTACCACCACAACACTTGGGAACTCCAAGGTGGTACTGGTTGATAAACCGCTTTGTTGCGCACGTTCTTCGAACCCGGCCGGGATTTCTTGACTGGAGCGAATGCGCAGGTCGGCGCCAAGCAGCTCGGTAGACTTTGCCAACATGCCGGCTTCCATACGCGCACTGAATACACTGATAATGGTAGCGACGGTGACGGCTAGAATAAGAGAAAAGATGATTAAGGTGAGCTGCCCCGAACGGGTTTCTCGTCTGAGAAGAGACTGGGACAGACGAATAAGTTTGAGGAAACTGAGGCCTTGCGTGCTTGTATTCATCTTAAGCATTTAGCTCCTTTACCTGGCCATCGCTCATGCGTACGGTTCGGGCGCAGCGCTTAGCTAGTTGTTCGTCATGCGTTACGAGTACAAGGGTTGTTCCCAACTGAGAGTTCAAGGAAAAAAGCTGTTCTACAATTTGTTGCCCTGTATTACTGTCGAGATTGCCGGTAGGCTCGTCTGCAAACAATATTTTTGGTTCAGAAGAGAAGGCTCGAGCGATAGCAACACGTTGTTGTTCACCACCCGAAAGCTGTTTAGGGTAGTGATGGATTCGATGGCTCAGGCCAACCTTGTCCAGCCAGTCTAGTGTTTTCTCTTCAGTTTGGCGGGCGTTATACCTGCCAGACATTTCTATCGGCAGGCTGACATTTTCATAGGCCGTCAGGCCGGGAAGCAGCTGGAAGCTTTGAAAGACAAAGCCTACCCCCTTTGCTCTGACAGATGATCGTTGATCTTCATTTAACTGGTGTAATGCTTCGCCCAAGAGGTAGACTTCGCCTGATGAACTTTCATCAAGCCCGGCCATAATTCCTAGCATTGTTGATTTGCCGCTACCTGACGCGCCAACGATGGCGACAGATTCTCCTTGCTTGATTTCAAGTTGAATGCCTTGCAAGATATCAAGCTGTTCTGAACCGGTATTGACCGACTTACATACATTATTGAGTTTCAGTAGGAGATTTTCTTGAGTGCTATTTTCAGGCATATTCAATCACAAAATAGTTGTCTAAACAGAATGGGGTTTGCGATGCACATGCAGCTAGGTCGTTATTTTATTATTGGCTGCCTGCTTCTACTAAGCAGCTTAACGTATGCGGCGGAAATAGAAAAACCGTTACCGGTAAAAAATACTGTTCCAGTTCAAAAGGCTGCAAGCATTCTAGTGGTGGGTGACAGTATTAGCGCGGCCTTTGGTTTGGATAAGAGTAAGGGCTGGGTAGCGCTGATGCAGCGTGAGCTGGGCGATAACTATCGCGTGATCAATGCAAGTATCAGCGGTGATACCACTACCGGTGGCCGTTATCGTTTAGGTAAGGCCTTATCAACTCATCAGCCCGTTATCGTCATTATTGAACTTGGCGGAAACGATGGTTTACGAGGAACCCCGGTTAGGCAGATTCGTAATAACCTAGAAGCGATGGCTGTGATGTCACAAGAGGCTGGAGCCCAAGTAATATTGCTAGGCATGCAGAT
>NZ_LWGJ01001069.1:0-808 GCF_001635845.1 Oleiphilus sp. HI0132
AATAGACAGCGCAGTAACTCCTAAAAAACAATAATGATCAATAGAGGTTTACCGTATGTTATTAAGTCATGTCCCTGGAATGTTCACACACCCCGATGAAGAGTGGGAATCAATAAGAAAAGAACATTCAAGCCCGCTTAAGATGGCCGCCTATATCTGCCTTCTCGCCTTGATTGCCCCAGTATGCGCCTACATTTCAACCACTCAATATGGTTGGCAAGTGGGTGAAGGTCAGTTAGTTTACCTTTCTCAATCGAGTGCAATGACGCTCAGTATTTTGACTTATGTCGCCATGGTCGCGGGCATTTACTTTATTGGCTTTATGATTGACTGGATGTCTCGCAACTATGGCAGTGGCCATGATGAGTTTGCCGCGAACGGAATAGCACTCGTCGCTTACTCCTGCACGCCTCTGTTCCTAGCTGGTTTAGCACCACTGTACCCAGAGCCTTGGGTGAATGCTGCTATTTTCCTCGCAGCAGCGGGTTATGCAGCTTACCTGATGTATGACGGTTTACCTCATGTACTGAAGATATCCCAGGATCAAGCCTTCTTCTTTGTCGGTGCGATATTAACAGTTTCTCTGGTTTATCTGGTGACAACATTAATCGGCACCGTCATTATTTGGAGCATGGGCGCTGGCCCAGAGTTTGTCACACGTTAAAGGGCAAACACTAAAAAGGAAATACCAAAACGCAGAAGGGGACTTATATTAAGCCCCCTTCTCATTTCATATGCCACTTACCACTGCAAACGAATATCTTTCATACGCTGTTTATCTGCTGGTAGCGTCGNCGCAGTATCCGGA
>NZ_LWGJ01001070.1:0-5722 GCF_001635845.1 Oleiphilus sp. HI0132
GGAAAAATGGTCAGAAAAATTCGACTTGAATGAGCTGGTTTTTGAGAACTTCTGGGGAAAAAGTTAGGCTAGATAAAATGAAACATAATTAGCTTTGTCACCTTACTCAAGGGTGATCTAATTGTTTAAGATCACTTTTATATTTTCGTAGGTGAAGTTCGAACTGCAACATCTTATAGAATTAGTTCGTCGATAACGAACGTCTGTTCGAAATTAGCGTTTACTCAGAGGGGCGGATCCTTGGTGGGCGCCACTAACAATCACCCCATGCTGCCGACCTTGGTCCGTCATATGGCTCTAAGTTTAGCCAATACTGGACCGTCAAGATATCTTGCTTAGTGAGTATCGTATGCTTAATTGAGTGCACAATATACCTCTTAGGAGATTGTTCGGATGCGATCCGTCCAACACCATCGAGCCTATCCCAACCGTGGTCATCAAACCTTTCTCCGACCGAAACTGGTAGAAAAGGTGTATTGGATATAAACATTGCAACAGGTGTGTGCTCTCCACTTGTATCGCAAAGGTATAATTCGTACTTTGTCATCTAGGCGTACCCAACAGTTTATTCTATAAGACTGGAGGCGCATCAAGGCCTCTTAATCATTTTGCCATATTTGGTAACTATAATTTATGTTGGACACGAAGTCTTGAGTGAAAACTAGCTTAAAACTACTAGGGATTTTCGGGAAATAGATATTCCCCTCGGGCTCAATGTCGATAGTTGAAATATGTAAGGTATCAACTTTGCCGATTAAGCTGTTATATATTTCGCCGCCACCACATACAATTGCATGATCTGTTATTTTCTCTAAATGGATTAGAGCATCTTCGATCGTTGAAAATACTAAGACATTCTTATCATCTGATGTGAAGCTTGAACGGGTTACGACAGCATATCTACGATTAGGCAAAGCTCCCATAGACGTGAAGGTTTTTCGTCCGACTAAAAGCCACTGATTATAGGTGACTGCCTTAAATAGTAACTGCTCTCCTTTTGCGCTCCACGGTATATCTGGGCCGTTCCCTATGACTCCATTCTTTGATATTGCTGCCATTAGCGATAATTTCACGAAACTTCCTTCGGTTGTAAAATTGTATAAACAGAGTTGATCTCTTTGTGACTACAGCGCTGCTTTTTTGTGCGGTAGGAAAGGGGTTTTTAAGTATATTATGTAGCTAACGAAGCCTCAATAACCGCTAATGCTTTGATGCTAAGTTGAAATTCTAACATTGCTTTAGCTCTCTCAAAACTGAACCAGCCAAACTCACAATGTTCGCTGGATAATATTGGGTCGGTACTTACAGGCGCAGAGAAAACGAATTCTTGAATAGTATTGTGCTCTCTTGCGTACTTTGATTGCCACTCTGGTTTAATAGCGTATTCATACTGGTAGATTGACTTACCAATATTTGAGATGCATATACCTGACTCTTCGAAAACTTCTCGGATCGCAGCTTTTTGAAGGCTCTCGCCTAGCTCTTTCCCCCCAGTAACACTTTGCCAAAAACCAGAAAGAGCTAAGTCTGGGCGAGGTACCCGCTTTAACAACAGATACTGTCTTTGGTTTCTAGTTTCTCGATAAAGAAATACACTGACTGAAATTGGTTCTCGCATAAATACCCGTACTTTGCACATAAAGCGAATGTTGAAATGTATCTTGTAGCTATGATTTACCAATTGTCTTTGAGGTTTCCAATCAATATGTTGGTTTGTTTTTTACAGCTAAAAAATATCTTTGGTGAGAGTATTCAAAGGGATAACCTTTTACAACAGTTTCAATGAGAAAAGAGCGTTTTAGGTCGAGTGTAAGCATTGGCTCAATTTTAAAACTGGCTGCATTACCCTTATCTAAATAAGTGATTAAAACGGTAATTTTGCATACGTACTTGTAATCCTGGTATGTTGTCAGTCGAAAATATCTTGGAGCTAATAAACTAGCGCTTTGTGCTCAAAGCCAGCATTCCATGAGCGTTCGTAAATGTTATATTTAGGCCAAATCTAAACCAAGCTTCAACGGCAGCTAATGGCACAATCAACGTCACTTAAAAAATAGATTACCGCCTGCGCGGTAATGACAGAAAAGCGGACAATGTGATAGTTCGAAAATGTCGGCTGTCTCATCACAGCTGCCAAAAAGCAAAACCCGCCAAAAGACCGCTTTGTGAAGGTAACTGCTATAGTTGTTACACAAGAAAAAGATCTGCTTTTTTCTTCTAACCGATGAAACTCATTTCGTTGGTTTTAGCCGAACTCTCTTGATAAGTGTTTATGGAATCACTGAACTGAAAGAGTCGGTTCAAACCAGTCTCAAAGGTCCGCTATCCGAACAAAGGCAATGAACTTTTCTTCTAGCTCAGCTAGAGATTAATGCCTACTTACTCATCGTTTGTGATAAGAAGCAAGGTCGGTTCTTGAATATTAAGTTATCTATTCCCATAAAATGACTCAGCGATGTGAGTAGTCGTAAACCTTTATAACCCTTTTACCGAAGACTTACCGAACATTCTTTCCCGTTTTTCATAATGATATGTAAATGGGTTGATACCAAACGCTTGAACAGCACCAATATCATCTCTAATATGGGATCGAAACTTATGTAGATAAGTTATTATACTATCCTCACGGCACGTATCTAGATCCAATACATCATTAAACACTGTCAACATGGGAGGGGCTAAAGAACGGTACTCTTGTTGAAATAGACCACATTTGCAAGCTTCTATTGCCGGCCAATCTAATGCTTTGATCTTATTTAGTACATCTTCTTTGGATAAACAGAATGATAACTCGTCTGCAGATCCAGAAAATGAGGCGATCGATACTAGATCTTCGGTCTCGTATTCATCACCGTGTTTTAGCCTGTAGGTCTGCGAGTACTCAAAATCCTTTGTGTTCAAAGTTTGTTGAAAATGAATAGCATATCGAAGCAGGGCATAGAGCAAAGCATCGAATGCACGAGGTACAATAAAGTGACGGAGCGCATGACTTTCAAATAAGGGAACGATAGTGAATGCTTTGACGAGTCGTTGTATAAGCGTGTAGCAACCAGCCCATCCGGTTTGTTTAAGGAACAGAGGGGTCATCTCTTCTAAGCTTTTCTCCAGCACCTTAGCACTGTGGAAGTGAGACGTTAATGTAAACATAAGCATTAGCCATACGCTCAGTGCGAAACAAATAGGGCAAGGTGGCGATAACGCCTGGAAATGGTTGATCGAAAGATATCGATAGGATTGAATTGAAAGCAATCGATGCTGTTTAAGCAAACCGCTAATTAATTTCAGACGTGACATACCATACTCTAAGACTAACGTTTCTAAATCGTGAATTTGCTCAAAATATCGGTCACGATGTGCTTCTGTATCATACGACTGAAGATAAAATGTGACGCTAGAAATTTTGCTCACCTCAACGCCATGAATTGCTCTTAGCTGCTTTTTCTTGCACCAACCTGCTTTGCAACATATTGCCCAAAAATCCGGATGCTCCGGCGAAAATCGTGATGGATATGGGAACGACAATCCCAATTTCTGTATTAGTCTGTCCTCGTCACCAAGCTTCATGCGAAGTTTTTCATCAATGTTAGTGATCAGGTTAGTCAAATAGCCAACCGTCGAGTCAATTTTTTCTGCTAGGGATGCCTGGCCCTCGATGATTGAGGCGAGTGTTTTTTCAATGCGGTCATCCCTACCTCGACCACATTGAGGACAATGGCGCGTAGCAATTTCCTGTCGTGTTTTGGGATATGGGGAGTGGCAGCGCGAACAAGTACTTCCTAAGGTCGTATCATGAATGGGGCAATTCGTTAACCAAGGATAATCATAGATATCGCTATGATAGAAAAGCGCACTGCATTGTGCACAATGACGTAAGGCTGGTTTGAATTTATGGCGGTTTAGATCAGCATGCGTCGCAAAAATCGTTTGATCATTACCTTGGCGTATATCGCGCATGAGTAGTCCAGGATTGGCCATGCACTGAATACGCCAGCGTCCCCATTGACTCAAATAGGGTAGCCAAAAGAAACGACCTTGATTAACGAGATAGTCGTCGGGTAAATACTTATTCACGATCATCAGATCCCCGCCACATAAAAGGCCTCAGTAATAAGGGCATCGTCATAGTCGTGAACAACCGTCAACCGTGGCAAGAAGTCCATTAGAAGAATGTCTAGGGTCGCTCGACAGATTTCCATGGTTAGTTGTGACTCTTCCTCTTGGCAGAATTGATCACAATAAACACGCCAGATGTCGCTAGCCATATTGACGAATCGCCAGCCTTGTTCGACTGCTCGGGGTAGAAAGTACGCGGTAAAGCTGGGTCCATTGTCGGGGTAGGTAAAGGAATCATATTGAGTCAGTATCTCCCTGAGTGCTGACTCAGACTGCACGCCGTAAAACGATGTGTGTTGACGAAAGAAGCGCCCGTATATATGGTCATTTGTCGATTGGTGAATTTGATCTAAGAGTTGATTAGACTCATTCTGATTACCCACGAACACCGACATTAGTCGGATTCTAGCGGTTTCAAATGCATCAAAAATCTCAGAAAACGCGTACAGTTGATCCAGACTTAATCGCTGCATTTCATCGACAATCAGAACGATCTGATAAGTTTGATAAAGGCTAACTAAATCCAAGGCATGTTGTACGAAGCGTGCGGCCAAAACATCCGATGAGTCGGATTTCGATACAGGCACATTGACGCTCAAGCATAGATTGTTAAAGACGCCTCGTATGGTTTTTATATCACGACGATTGATGGAGGTATAGATCACCGGAACGCGACGTTGTTGACGATTACGCAAGCGATCAACGAGACGACGTACGGCAAAGGATTTTCCAATTCGTGCCGGCCCAATAATATAGCCGCCGGTTCCTCCGGTCCATAGCCAACGTTTCACTGTTTCCTCTAATTGGAGCGATGCTTGAGTATCGAATACGACCTCTAGCGGTGTATCGATGAGGGGGTGAAAAGGCATTTCCTGGGACGTCATGATGGTTCTCCAGGATGGCTAAAAGCCGTCTGACTAGACCATGTGGCATTGGCTTTAGCTTGGCGTTTCGCTTTTACACGTTCTGGCTGATTGAGGTCGAGGGCGTCGCCGTTCGATTGAAATGTAGTGGCTACGTGTAGCAGTCTCAACGCATGCTTTGGTTCCTGCTTGTGTTTAAGTAGATAGTGCAGTAATCCCGCTAAGGGATCACGCGCCTGAATTTTATCGTGGCGAATTAATTTGTTGATGTATTTTCGGATCGTGATGGAGTGGGGGAATCGTTGCCAGGAACGTGAGCAGGTTGCTACGCCGATAGGCCTGCCCATTTCGGTGTCGACCTCAAACTTGCGAATATCACGCGCATCCATATTCGCGTAGACATGTGTTTCGCTTGGCGCTAATCGAGCGAGGTCGCCAAGGTAGTAATGCACGCGTTCAAAATACAAATAACATTGCCCGCTGTCGCGATTTCGCTTAATGGGTAATCGTAACCGGAGGCGGAACGGGTTGCGTGGCACGCCAATGTCTTCAGAGACACTGGGGTGCCAGTGATGTTGCCATTGATGCGCAAACAACGTTAGAGGGGAAGATCCGGCATTTCTTCCGCCTTTACTTAGTACGTTATGTTGAGTCAACACAATGCTAAGCGCTTCTTCAAACGTTTGCAGACTGATGGCAGGAGGTTTAGTTCGGTTTTTTGCATCTTCTCGCTTAGGGTCACGCGG
>NZ_LWGJ01001071.1:0-735 GCF_001635845.1 Oleiphilus sp. HI0132
CGCCAATTCCTGCGATGTCGATGGTTTCTTATGCGGCAGGTGCTCGTTACTTATCCTTGATCGGTGGTAACTGCCTAAGCTTCTATGACTGGTACTGTGATTTGCCACCAGCATCTCCTCAGATTTGGGGTGAGCAGACTGACGTACCAGAATCTGCAGACTGGTATAACTCTGGCTACATCATTGCTTGGGGTTCTAATGTTCCACAAACGCGTACACCTGATGCTCACTTCTTCACAGAAGTTCGTTATAAGGGTACGAAGACTGTATCGGTTACACCTGATTACTCAGAAGTTGCAAAACTGACGGACGAGTGGATTCACGCGAAGCAAGGTACAGACTCAGCGGTAGCGATGGCAATGGGTCACGTTATTCTGAAAGAGTTTCACGTAGATAAGCCAAGTGCTTACTTCACTGAATACGTGCGTACCAAGACTGATTTCCCTTACTTGGTTATGTTAGAAGAGTCTGATCAAGGCTTACAGCAAGGTCGCTTCCTAAGAGCCTCTGATCTCGATGGTAACTTGGGTCAAGAAAACAACCCTGAGTGGAAGACGATTGCAGTTAACGATGCGAGCAATGAGTTGGTTTCACCTACCGGTTCAATAGGTTATCGCTGGGGTGAAAAAGGTAAGTGGAATATTGATCAGCTAGACGGTAATACCGGCGAAGAGATCAAATTAGGCTTATCACTAAAAGATAGTGCAGACGAAGTGGTTGAAGTTTCCTTCCCTT
>NZ_LWGJ01001072.1:0-7112 GCF_001635845.1 Oleiphilus sp. HI0132
GTGTTGCTGGCCAAGGCAAACCTGAGTATTAATGACGTTGCTTTGCAGCTCGGCNTTTCAGAAGCAGCAGCATTCAATCGCGCCTTCAAAAAGTGGACAGGGCAAACGCCTGGCGCCTGCCGTGAGCAGCATCGATAGCTGGCTTTCTGGGCTAAGTTTGTCTGGCTGTGCTACTGCGGGTAGAACGGTGGCAAAGAAGCATTGTCTTTGCCTTTCAGGCCGGGTGCTGTTTTAGTGTATTTTTTTAATGCTTCAAGTAAGGCTTGCTGGTCATAGGTCTGAGTTGCATTTTTACTGTAACGATCGTTCTCGAATGCTAATAGTTCGGCAGCAAGCGACTCATCTAAAGCTTTCAGCGAACGCAAGGTAATGGGGGCTGACTTAACGGTGTTTTGTTTTCGCTGGCTCTCGATCCAAGCTAGTACAAGCTTCGGTATGTCACTCGACCCCTTTCTAATTGCTTCAATTAATTGTTTGTAGCTGAGTTCTGAAGTAGTAGAGTCGGGAGCTTGTATCGAGATTAGTTTATTTAAGTCTTGCTTTACTTGCTTCAGTCGTAGAAGTAGGAACAAACTCGTTAGAAGCCAACCAAAGGCGAGTAGTGCGATTATCGCTAGCAAGGCATGCTGATTGCTCTCATTGTGCTTAGGCTCTGTATTTTTAGCTGTGCTTTCTATCTCGGACTCTTGGTTGGGTGTTGCTTTTCCATCATCAGTTAAGTCGATGCTGGAGGGCTGCTCATTCTTTTGAGTTTGGTTTACAGCGCCCGGTTTGATGATGATTGTTCGCTCCGGGAGTGTAGCAATACGCTCAACATCGTTGACTGTATCCCACCAAGGTATGCGTATTTCCGGTAGCGTAATTTCGCCTTGTTTGATGGCAATATATGTTGTTGCGTCCTTTCGTATGGCATATGAGCCGCCTTCGTGAGCTTGTGATTCAACAGACGGTTTATCGGGGTATGACTTAACCCGTTCATTTGATACCGCGGGTATTGGGGGAAGGGCTGACCCAAGTAAACCTAAAGCAGAGGTGGTGATTTCATGCGTAAATGCATCACCGATTGATAGTTCGAGCTGCTCATCTTGCCATTTTTCACTTAAATGCAGGCTCTTTGCTGGTAACCAGTGTTGACCAGTAAAATTGGGGTTCGGCTGTGCTATATTCACTTGAACAGCATCCGATATTTCCGAGACACGTATGCGTCTACGTTGATAGCTGTCGATAAGCACACCGTTGAAGGCTAAACCATCGATATAGAGAGCACCACTTTTTTGAGGATAGATTAGGTACTTTCGTTCAATGACCTCATAGCGTTGGTTATAAGCCATACGATAGTATTTATTTTCCTCGCCAAAAGGTTCAATGATGGCATTGCTTGTGGCGGGCTCACTTAAATTTCCGCTACTAAGCCTTCCTAAGGAAAATAAGCGAACGGTATATTGGATTTGTTCCTGAACGTAAACATCTGATTTGTCTGTTTCAACTTCAATAAAAACAGGGGGAGGGTTGTCCGCGTCGATGGGTGCTTTACCCTCCACAACCTCTATAACAATAGCTTCAGATTTGGCTCCTTGTAGTATTGCCTGAGGAATAGTTAGTGTACCGGCCTGCTTTGGGCTAAGCGTATAGTTCCATGTAACTTCGGTTGTTGTATCGCCATTAATGGAGCGCATACTATAATTCTGCTGGCGATCAAGGATCTCAAAGCTATCTTCAAGCCCTTTAATTGTTGGCGCTTCAATCTGGTTTCGCCCAAAGCTCATTAAGCCGCCCAGGCTAAAGTCGATATCCACATTCCCCTGAAGCTTAAGGTTGAAGCTCTCATTGAGATATACTTTATTCCTGTCAACACTGGCACTAAGGGATGTGTTGGCAAGGCTAAGCTGACTAAGTAGGCAAAGTGTTAGTAAGCTAAGCAGCTTACTAAGCATATTGTGATGTTTGTGTGGATAGCCTTTATTTAATTTTGGCTTATCGTTCACCATATTGGCTCACCTTCATTTATTACTGCTGACCCGCCTTTGCGTCGGCGGTCATAAGATTGTTGCTCGAATTTTCTGCGAAGAAGGCCTGATGGGTCGTCAGGCACTCTGCGCATCCATTGCTCATAAGATTGTTTTTCTTCTTCGTTTAGCGCTTGCAAAGAAGATGTAATAGGGTTTTCTTCATTACTGTCTGTTTCATCTTGTTCTGGTTTTGCTTCTCGTTTTTGCGCATCCTGCTCTTCAGTCGTTTGTTCAGTTTGCTCACCTTGAGACTGCTCTTTTTCGTCTTCTGAGCTACCTGACTGTTGATCCTGTGATTTTTCTCGGTTTTGTTGTTTGCCACCATCTTGGCTTTCAGAATTATCGGGCTTACCCTGATCCTGGTTCTCCTGGTTCTCCTGGTTCTCCTGGTTCTCCTGGTTCTCCTGGTTCTCCTGGTTCTCCTGGTTCTCCTGGTTCTCCTGGTCACTGTTTTGTTTCTGCTCGTTTTCCTGTTGAAGTTTCTCTATTAGTTCTTTGTTTGATTTTGCGTCTTGATGATCCGGGTTTTGCTTCAATACTTGCTCGTAAGCATCGAGTGCTTCCTGGAATTTTTGGTTCCTTGCCAGACTGTTCCCCAAGTTGTACAAAGCATCCTGTGAGGGGAGTGTTTCGTATAACTTCGCAGCTTGCTCGTAATTTCCAGCGCGATAATGAGCGGCTGCCTTATGTTCTATGGATTCAAATTTCTCGGCAGCCTCAGTGTAGGACTGTTGCTTCATTAGCTCTTGAGCTTGCTGGTCTTGGGTCTTAAACAAGTCTCTTGCTTCAAGGGCGTGTGAGGTTTCTGGTAAAGAAATAAGCGATATCGAAATAAACAGCGCTAGAAGTGTGTTTTGTCGATACGCAAAAAGCGCAAAAGGTATTATTAAGAATAACAGCAAATAACCGGCATCTTCCCAGGCATCAAAGGTACGAAAACTTTCTTGCTTGTCAGTATTGTTCGCTTTTGCTTTTCTCAGTCGTTCACCCGTGATATCAAGCGCCTCTAGGTCGTGATCATCTAGGGACATTTTAACCATCTTGCCGCGATTTACCCCTGCAAGACTGTCCAATAGTTTGAAAGGAGTCTGTGGGATGACGATCTCGCCCTGGCTTTTAAAATATCCTTTTCCGGGTATATCTATCGGCCCGCCTTCTTTGGTACCTACTGCAAGAACATCTAGATGGATATTCTTGCTACTCAAGGCATCTGAAATACGTTCATTTTGCTCTTGCGTGCTACTGTCTGCAATCAGGATAACGCGACCTGATCGTGAGTTGTTTTGTTTGAATAGCTCAATTGCTTGGTTCACGGCATTATCTGGTCTGCTTCCGATAACCGGCATAATAAAAGGGTCAAGTGCTTCAAGGCTGGCTTTGATTGTATTTATGTCATCTGTTAAGGGTGTAACGATATGACTATCCCCAGAAAATACGATAAGTGAGGTGTTTCCTTCTGTGCGCAGTGCTAGCAGGTCGTGAAGTTTCTGCTTTGCTCTAACGAGTCTGCTGGGTTTTACATCGGTGGCAAGCATTGATACGGATAGGTCAAGAATGACTACCATATCGTCTTGTAGTTGTGCAACGGGCCTAGGTTTTTGTTCCCAGCTCGGGCCAGAAAGCCCAATAATGGCTAGCAATAACAACAAAATTGGCGGCCAGTTTTTTTTGCCTGATTCATTATCACTGGATGCAGGAGTTAAATGCTTCAAAAGCTCAGGGTCGATGCTTCGGCTCCAATCTCCGCTTCGTTGATTAAACTGCCGCAGGATAAGCCAGACAAAAGGCAGTGCTAGCAAGCAAGTTAGCCAAAATGGACGTAAAAAATGAAAATTGGCGAGTAAATCTAGATTCACTATTGCTTGTCTCCTCTTAGGGAAGAGAAGAAAGTGGTAAAGCGTGAGCTAGATGCATAACTCACAACTAAAGCGGCCAGATAAAAACACAGGCTTATTGACAGGAAATATACAAGCAAAGATTTAGTGGGCCGATAGCTTCTGCTGTCTTGTTCGATTGGTTCAAGCTCATTGATGAGCTGGTATATCGCGTTTAATTCTTCAGTGTTTCGGGCCCTAAAATACTTGCCGTCAGTGACTTCGGCAATTGCATTTAGCATGTCTTCGTCCAGATCAGCTGAGGGGTTGACCTTTTGAGTGCCAAAAAAGCTTCGTCGGTAAAGCTCGTCGGCACCAATACCAATCGTATAAATAATGATGTCTTCTTGAGCTGCTAACTGTGCAGCTTTTTCGGGGGGGATCTCGCCAGCGGTATTCGCGCCGTCGCTAAGTAATATGAGAACGCGGCTATCTTTCGGTCTTTCCCTTAGGCGTTTAACACCAAGACCGATAGCATCGCCGATAGCCGTTGCTTTACCTGCCATACCTAAGTAAGCCTCTTGCAGTAGTGTGTTGACCGTTTTTGTGTCGAATGAAAGCGGCGATTGGATATAGGGCTCAGAGCCAAACAGTATTAAGCCGATGCGGTCACCTTTTCTTTGCGTAACGAAGGAAGAGACAACATTTTTGACAACGTCCAAGCGAGATACAAACTCATCATCTAATTTAAGGTCTGTTTCTTTCATGCTTGGTGATATATCGATTGCCAGCATCAAGTCTCTTCCACTTAGCGGGAGGTTTACTTTTTCTCCGTAGTAAGTAGGCCTGGAGGCTGCAACTATTAGAAAACACCACGCAAAAGCCAGTAGGTATTTACTTAGTTTGCTATGGGTTTTTCCTTCTGGTGCACGTGACAGTTTCAGTGCTTTTACTGTTTCATAGAGTGGAAGCTGCGGCGCTCTATAGTTTGTGGTGCTTTGATTTGCTCGCCGAGGGATGAGCAAAGGAATTGGCAAAAGTAATAGCGCAAGAGGCCAAACTAGCCCAAAGTTAAGTGCTTCTAAGAGATTATCAAGCATGACGTAGGCCTCGAATCCATTTTTCGATTAGCATCAATTGCTCGGTATTTATACGAGGGCAATTCCGTTGGTAAATCTCGTGACAGAGGATGTCTAGTAAGTCGCTCGGCAGTATTACTTTGTTTTGCGTTGTGTTGAGAGTATCGCCCCATTTGTCAGCGGTGTCGCTAAGGTGTGCAGTAGAGCTTGAGTTCCCGGCAAGGCATCGCTTTAGGAGTATGTTTATTTCGGTAGCTAGCTCGAAGTTATCCCAACTTTTTGAGTTGTGGGTTATTGCTTTAAGTTCAAGTAAGGCTACCCTGCGCCAGGCATTCCGTTGTCTATGTCTTATGAAAAAAGTAAGACCAAGCGCAATAGCGATGACCGAAATAACAATTAAAGCCCACCAGCCAAAAGCTAGCGGCCACCAGGTGATATCCACGGGAGGGTGGATATCTTTTAGTTGGTCTAATGGCGATGATGGGTTCATGGTGTTATTGAGTCACTATCTGCTGTAATTGCGCAGAATTTCTTGGAGACAGTGGCTAGTTTCCTGATGTGTAGACAGATTTATTAATAAGGATTTAAAACGTTTGCTCATTTCTTCTAACTGGTTTTTGTGTTGAGTCGCCCAGGCGCTGTAGTCGGATCGAACTTGTGCCGAGTTTGAGTTGATGAGCAGAGTTTGTTGGCCATCAGATACAGGGTGTAAGCCTGGTGGAGGAAGCTCTTCCTCTAGAGGGTCATAGCTACGAATGAAGAGTAACTCATTGTGCCTACTAAGGGCCTTAAGTGCTTTTTCAGTTTCCTGATTAAAGTGTAAAAAGTCGCTGATGATAACGATAAGCGTACCTGGCTTTGCAAGTCTGACCGCTTCTATTAGTGCCTTATCAAGCGAGAAAGAAGGGGGAATTTTGCTATCTTCTATATTCAAGGCTTGGTTAAACTGACTAAGAAAATTAATGTATTGCATTACTGACTTGCGACTACGCGCTGGCTTTACTTCGTGATGTGCAATGTCAGAGAATACTATGCCTCCAACGCGGTCATTGTGGTCGAGTGCAGACCATGCGAACAAGGCAGCAGCTTCGGCAGCTCTAACGGACTTGAAGCTATGTTTGCTACCGAAAAACTGGCTTTTACTCTGATCACAAATAACTAGGAGTGGGCGTTCGCGTTCTTCGTTAAATAGTTTAGTGTGAGGCGTCTGGCGCCGTGCTGTAACGCGCCAATCGATACTCCGAACGTCGTCACCAGGCTGATATACACGAACTTCTGCGAACTCCATGCCTCGACCGCGGAATTTGGATAGGTGTGAACCGCTTTGGGGGCGCGAAATAGCTTTTGCTTTTCTGAGTTTTAGATTTTTTGCCTGCCAACGTAAACGCGCAAGCGCCTGCACCGAAGTATAAGGCCCCTGGTCGAGGTTGGGAATTGAGTCTGAATTAGTAACAGGCATTGATTATGCTACAGGAACGCGGTGAATTAGTTCATTGATCACATGATCGGCTGTTATACCGTCTGCTTCAGCTTCAAAGCTGATGATAATGCGATGACGAAAGACGTCGTGAAGTACGGCGCGAATATCGTCAGGGCTAACGAAATCTTTGCCATTTAACCATGCATAAGCACGTGCGCAGCGATCTAGGGAAATTGTTGCGCGTGGACTGGCGCCGAAATCGATCCAGCGACCCAGGTCTTCACCGTATTGTGTAGGTTGACGCGTCGCAATCGTAAGGTGGACAAGATATTCCTCTACAGCTTCGCTCATATGGATTGCAGACATCTCTTTCCTGGCTTGGAAGATCTCAGACTGAGCAAGTTCTAATACCTCTTCGTTCAATGGCGTGTCATCGTGCTCGCTTCTGGCTAGTCGCAATATTTCCTTTTCGGACTCAAGGTTGGGGTAGTCGATCTTTACGTGCATTAAAAAACGATCTAACTGCGCTTCGGGCAGGGGGTAGGTGCCTTCTTGTTCGATTGGGTTTTGCGTGGCCATTACTAAGAATAAACTATCAAGCGGGAAGGTTTGTTTGCCAACGCTTACTTGTCGCTCGGCCATTGCTTCTAGTAGTGCAGATTGAACTTTTGCGGGGGCACGGTTAATTTCGTCAGCTAGTATTAAATTATGAAATATTGGGCCTTTTTGAAATTCAAACTCTCCTTTCTCGGCACGATATATTTCTGTGCCGGTTACATCGGAAGGGAGT
>NZ_LWGJ01001073.1:0-5304 GCF_001635845.1 Oleiphilus sp. HI0132
ATTCCTGACGGACAAACTCCTGGTGAACCGGCAGAACTAAGCCTTGAAGATGCTGAGGAACTTAGGGAAAAACGAGAGCGAAAAGCTGCAGAAAGGCGAGGTAGTGGTGATAGCTTTTCGAGAAACAGGAAGTTTACCGCTTCGCCCTACACTAAATCTGGATCTGAAAAGACAAGAGATAAGCCTAATAGCGACAACGAAGAATCAGGCGCTAAGAAGCCGAGTAAGCCTTCTTCAGGTGCTGCTGACCCATGGGCTAAGTGGAAGGAATAAGACTCGCGTCACATAATTGCTCCGTATGCTAAATGCGTGAATGATATACTCTCTTCTGAAAAGGATGACTCTTAAAACTCAATTAGTAAAACTTTAGTCTAAGGAAGACGGTTTTTTCTATCAAAAACAGTTTGCTGTTCTGCGTTCTCCCTTGTTCAAGCCTGCCACATAACAAGCTGAATTTTCCTCCACCTGTGGCACGAAAGTTCACTTGCCAGACGTGGTGGATTTTAATAATACGAAAATAAGAATATGAAGATCTTAATGTCTCAAAAGAACAAGCAAACTAAAGTGCCGAACACTTTCTTTATCTTCGTTATATTGGCTGCTCTGCTGAGCCAGTCGGGTTTGGTGATGTCGATGACTATTGGCTCGCTAAGCTATGACGCAGATGTTAATGCTAGCATTATTTCTGATAGCCGAAACAACCGGGATTGGCTACGCTGGGATGAACTGACTGGTAATACTTTGGAAGAAACGCGTGCGTTGACTCAAGGTGCTTACCAAGGTTGGTCTATTGCCAATTCGCTTGATGCCCAGCTGTTTATCGAAGCACTATTGCCTGCTTATAGGGCGACCACTTGTACTGCCTACTCGAGTGAAGGGTGTTGGACAGATAGAGATGTAACGCGAGACTATCACGAGTTAGTTGGCGATACCTTTACAACTGGAAGTGGTACTGACCTAGTCTTTTTTGAGTCTCATAAACCTGATTGGGCTGGATACATTATGACTCGCCAAGATAGGGCCTTAAAGACAGTCGAGAAGAAATCTGAGTTCGATCGTATCGATAACGCTAATCGTTTTGTAGATTCATACGAAGGTACAGGGTGGTTGTTATATAGAGACTGGCCAGTTGATTCAATAGAAGTGAATGAGCCTTCATCACTGTTTTTTAGTTTGTTCCCCTTACTAGGTTTATACAGGTTCGGACGTAAGCACTAGCGATTATAACGAATTGGGATCAGTGTAAAATGTTTTATACACTGATCCCAATGCCTTAAATAAAGCGAGCCCTAAAGTTTCGACCTTTTAGTTTTCCTTTTGAAATTTTCTCAAGCGCTTTGCGACTAACTTTGTGTTCAACCGCAACATAGGCTGAGAAGTCAAAGATATTAATCTTGCCTATCGATGTTGCTTCTATCGTCTTGTCGCCTGTCAGTGCGCCCAATATGTCGCCAGGTCTGACTTTCTGTTTCTTTCCACCGTCAATTTGAATTGTTTTCATTGGTGGGTAAAAAGGCTTTTTGGCAAGGACGTCTGCTGAAGGAAGTGCTTCTGCCACTATTTCTTTGTTCAGGTACTGTTCTAATCTATCTATGCGATAGCGTTCTTTTTCTGCGTAGAGTGTAAATGCCAAACCCTTACTACCTGCACGGCCTGTTCTGCCAACGCGATGAACATGGACTTCGGAGTCGCGTGCTATGTGAAAGTTTATGACAGCATCTAGATCTTTAATATCGAGACCGCGGGCCGCGACATCCGTTGCGACCAGAATTGAGGCGCTTTGATTAGAGAATCTAACAAGAGTTTGGTCTCGATCGCGCTGTTCCATATCACCATGTATCGCAATGGCGCTGAAGTTTCTATCATGTAAGGCATCTGCCAGGTCTTGGGTTTCTCGTTTGGTATTGCAGAAAATCACCGTTGATGGTGGTTGATACTGCATGAGAATACGATGAACTGCATCAATTCGCTCATCTTGATCTGGGAGTTCATAGAAGTGTTGCTCAATACTGCTGTCACTATGTGTTGACTCAACCTTTACCATGACCGGATCGGTGAGATATTGCGCTGCGATCGATTGAATCTGTTTTGGATAGGTTGCGCTTAACAGCAGAGTTTGGCGCTCTTCTGGTATATCTTCAATGATAGTATCCAAGGCCTCCTGAAAGCCCATGTCTAGCATTCTATCAGCTTCGTCCAATACCAGCGTGTCAACATTGTTGAGCTTCAGGTTACCTTTTCTAACGTGTTCTTCAACCCGGCCAGGAGTACCGACGATGATATGTGCGCCGTGCTCTAAAGAACCAACTTGAGGGCCAAAAGGCATGCCGCCACATAAGGTGAGAACTTTTATATTGTGAATAGCGCGGGCAAGTTTGCGAATTTCTTTGGCGACTTGATCGGCCAGCTCACGAGTAGGGCAGAGCACCAAAGATTGAATTCTGAAACGTTTTACGTCTAGCTTATTGAGTAGCCCAAGCCCAAATGCGGCAGTCTTTCCTGAGCCCGTTTGACCTTGCGCGATGACATCTTTTCCCTCAATAATCAGGGGCAGGCTCTGCATTTGAATCGGTGTCATGGCTTGATAGCCTAATGAATCCAGATTGTCTAAAAGTTCTTTTTTTAGGGCTTGGGAAGAAAAAGCAGAGTCGCTCAAAATAATTGTCCTGATGTTGGAAAGCAGCAAGGCCCCTGTTTATCGAATACGGGCCTTAATAAGTGGCACATTCTAGTACTTGTCAGCGAAGTGTTCCATCTCTAGCTGAATTCTAACTAAGGAGGTTTCCCTATCATCTCATGAGACAACCTCATAACAAGGTTTGTATTCCTTATCACCCAGCTTCATTCGGCGCTGGTCGACGAACGTGCGCAAGAGCTTATCCAATGGCTCTATAATTTCCAAATCTCCAGTGATCTTGAATGAACCATGCTCTGCAATTGCTTTCAAACCTTGCTCCTTGACATTACCGGCAACAATTCCTGAAAAAGCTTTGCGTAAGTTTGCGGCAAGAATGTGAGGCTCCTGATTTTTGGACAGGTCTAGGTTTGCCATGTTGGGATGAGTGGGCTCGAAAGTTTTTTGAAACTGATGGTCGATATGAAGTTGCCAGTTGAAAAAATAAGCATCTTTTCGGGAGCGGCGATGTTTAAAGACCTTATGACAGGTTTGCACCATATGCTGAGCGACAGCACCGGGATTGTCAGTAATAATTTGATATTTCTCTTGTGCTTCTTCGCCAAGAGTTTGGCCAATAAAATCGTCAATCATCTTGAAATAGGCTTCGCTTTCTTTTCCGGCGGCAAAGACTAAAGGGAAGGGGGTCTTAGCGTTTTTGGGGTGAAGTAGAATGCCCAAAATATAGAGAATTTCCTCTGCCGTACCAACACCGCCAGGAAATACGATAACCCCGTGACCACAGCGCACAAAGGCTTCCAGGCGTTTTTCGATGTCTGGGAGTATAACTAGTTCATTGACGATAGGGTTTGGAGACTCGGCTGCGATAATTCCTGGCTCTGTAATGCCTATATAGCGCCGCTCTTCAAAATGCTGTTTGGCGTGGCCTATTGTGGCACCTTTCATGGGCCCCTTCATTGCGCCGGGGCCACAGCCGGTAATAATGTTTGCTTCGCGAAGGCCTAGTTGGTAGCCCACCTCTTTGGTAAATTCATATTCGCATCGATTGATAGAGTGGCCACCCCAGCAGACTATAAGCGGTGCTTGGGCGCCTTTGCGCAGCAAGTTGGCATTTCTAAGAATATGAAAGACTGCATCAGTGATGCCCTTGGAGTGTTCAAAGTCAAAATGCTGAGGGTCAAGCAGTTGGTTTTGAACGTAGAGCACATCTCTTAATACTGAAAAAAGTTGTTCCCGAATACCGCGAATCATCTTGCCATCAACAAAGGCTGAGCCAGGCGCATTTTCAATCAGCAGCTTGATACCACGAGACTGGCGTATAAATTTGATACTGAAATCTTTATAGCGCTCGATGATTTCATTGGTATCATCGACGGTGCTGCCGGTATTTAAGACCGCTAAAGCACAGCGCTTAAACAATTCATAGACCTTGGTTCTCGATAACTCGACTAATTGTTTTACTTCATAGGCAGAAAGGATTTCAAGGGAGCCTTCAGGGGAGACTGTGGCGTAGGGCATTGTCTCACAAGGTAAAATGTTGATACTGGGGTTATCGCTTATCGTGTGAGAGTTTTCTCGTGGAGCCGGTTTGTCGATACTCGCCATAATGTTACCTGCTTTAAATTGTTTAACTTTCTATGTAGCCTACTTGAGCATAGTTCACGCCTATGCTGCTTGGGTGACAATATCTAAGTTAATCGCTCACACCTTCATCGACAAAGCCGCTTTCATCATAAGAATAGAGCTTGATTTGAGCGTCATTCAAATGGGCCAAGCAGGTACCAAGTTGTCTCTTTGTGCGCTGTTTTAGTTGTATAAGCTGAGTCAGCAAGCTTTGGAAGGAGTCGAAATATTCTTCTTTAACGGTCATGACACCTGCCGAGAGAGATACAAAATCGAATAGGCGCATATGACCATTTCGGTCGGTGCTTTCGATACCACCTTGTTTGATGTCGTTATCCGAATAGAATTTAAGTACTTTGTGGTTGAACTCAGTGAAAACGGAGCGGAGTAATTCTTGCCACTCATCCTGAGGCATAATCAGTACAAAATCATCCCCACCGATATGCCCGGCAAAGCTAGCGCCTTGTTTAAGTTGCTTTCTTAGAATCTCGGCAAACATGATCAGTACTTCATCACCCCGGTTGTGGCTGTAATGATTGTTGAAGGGTTTAAAGTTTGCCAAATCGAGAAGCGCGATTGAGAAGGGAGTATCTTTATCCAGAAGTTCCATGACGCAATTCCCGATAGGGGTGTTCCCCGGGAGCATGGTCAGGATGTTTTCCTGGTGATCTGGTTTGACGCGCAACTGAGTGACCTTGCGTAATAGGTCGATGACCGTTCCGATCCCAAGAAAATGCTGCTCATTAGAGATAATAAAGTCATGCTCTGCATCTAATTGCGCGCGAGATGTGACCAGGCGGCTGACTTGCTCTATGCGCTGATGAGCGTCAACATGCAGGAAGTCTGAGCTCATTTCGCTTGAGATACACTTGGCTTGAACGACTTCTCGTCTCTGTCGCTTGGAATACTTGTTCATAAAGGGAGTGCGAAAGATAATGCCTTTTACTTTCTCATTCTCTACTACCGCAATGGAACTCATGTGAACATTGGCTTCAAGTAACTCAAAGACGCTTTGGATTGTGGTGCCGACTTCGACATGAGCTGTT
>NZ_LWGJ01001074.1:0-8673 GCF_001635845.1 Oleiphilus sp. HI0132
ATCACGAGTATGAGAGCTAAAGTTCGCGGTTTCAATATCAACTAATTGAGGCTCGGCATCTTTACGCAACATCGGGTCGTCATCTTTCAACATGTCAGTTGTTTTCTCGGAGCGCGGGTAATACAAAATATCTTTCTTACCTTGAAGTGCTTCAGCCAAAGAATCGAGGCAATTCTTATGGAAAATAATATCGCAGTCGGTAAACCACAACCAGTCAGCTTTAGTCGAACGAGCCGCCATGTTTCGACCAATTCCGCGGCGAAATAGTTTTCCCTTACTTAGCGGCTGAAAATTCCAAGTAACATTTGGCACCTCTAGCTTAGAAAAGTAATCTAAAACAGCTTTGGTACCTTTATCTTCCTCAGCATAAAACACGGTTGCGGTTAAACGTAACTTACTGGGTGGGTAGTTGACGTATGAACTTAACTGATAGCTCAAGGTATTAGAGTAGTTCCAGCAATGACTTACGATTTCCAGATCAAACTCACCTGAAACAGCTGACCGAGTTTCGGTTTCAGGAATGGGGTCGCGAAACCACGACACGGGTAACAAAGGCTTAACAAACCACCGAAATAGTTGGATCAAATATGAATCATAACGAAGTGGCGGATAAGTTTTGGTTTGTTGCATCAAGACGTTTCCCAGAGAAAGTATCGTAGCCAAGGATATTACCATAAGAGCAATAAAATGGTTCCTATTATTAAGACATACTCAATCCCATAAACGGTGAAGGAAGACAACACAAGCCCCAAACTTGTCCACATATTTTTTTGTATGTTAGTATCGCCGCCATTTATTGAAATACCTATCAGATCCAGGATTCATAATGCTTTATAGAAGTGAAGTTGACGGTTTACGAGCCATAGCAGTGCTACCAGTCATTCTTTTCCACGCTGGACTATTTGGTTTTAGCGGTGGCTATGCTGGCGTCGATATCTTTTTTGTTATCAGCGGTTATTTGATTACCCGTATCATTCTGGATGAGCTGAACGCAGGTACTTTTACGATCAGAAACTTCTATGAGCGTCGCGCACGTAGAATCTTACCCGCTTTATTTAGCATGCTGACTGTAACAACGCTTATTGCCGTTGTCGTGATGCCTTCAGAGCTTTTTAAATCTTATGCCAATAGCGGGCTAACGGTTATCAGCTTCATCTCTAACTTCCATTTTTATAGCGTTAGTGATTATTTTTCTACGGCAGCAGAGCAAAAACCACTGTTACATACCTGGAGCCTTGCAGTAGAAGAACAGTATTATGTACTCTTTCCTTTGTTAGCCTTATATGCCTTCCGTAAAGGTAAGTCACTCTCTGCAATCGTTATCGCTCTCACGCTCGCCTCTTTACTGTTATCGCAATATATGGCCTTCAAAGGAGACTCCGCAGCAAATTTCTATTTAATTTCCTCTCGTGCTTGGGAGCTATTGTTTGGCTCAATTATTTCCATATACAAATTTGATCAGATTTCATATACGAGACCCGTCAGGCAGATAGCGTCTTTGACTGGTCTCACAATGGTTATCGCTTCATTCTTTTGCTTTGATGCTGACACGCCATTTCCTAGCTTTTA
Source organism: Oleiphilus sp. HI0132 (assembly GCF_001635845.1). Lineage (NCBI taxonomy): Bacteria > Pseudomonadati > Pseudomonadota > Gammaproteobacteria > Oceanospirillales > Oleiphilaceae > Oleiphilus > Oleiphilus sp. HI0132. The sequence continues at coordinate 1,570 of NZ_LWGJ01001074.1, forward strand.
TACTTTGCTACCCGTTATAGGTGCCAGCCTAATCATTATATTTGCTGATCGCCAAACTCTAGCTGGCAAATTACTCTCTCTAAAGCCAATTGTAGCCGTAGGACTCATCTCCTATTCTCTCTATTTATGGCATCAGCCATTGTTCGCGTTCTTGCGGATGAAGAGCTCAGGCGAACCTTCTGAAGCACTATTCATCCTGGCAGTACTTTTAACCTTCGTACTGGCTTTTCTAAGTTACCGCTATGTCGAAACCCCGTTTAGAAGAAGCCCTAAGTTCAAAAACAAGGATATGATCCAGGTTGCTAAACGTTGGATAGGTATTGCTATATTAGGCTTTGGATTCATACTCGCAACTGACGGCATGCAATTTCGTTTTAGCACCGAATATGATGCAACGATTGAACATAACCCTAAGAGAAAACAGTGCCACACCAAAGGGAAAGACTACCTGCGCCCGGAAGAATCGTGTCATTACTTCAACGACAATGTCACCTGGGCTACTTTTGGAGATAGTCACACCGTAGAACTTGCTTATGCCTTAGCAAAGAAGCTCGAGCCTCATAAGCAAGGCAACCGTCACTTGTCGTTTAGTGGCTGCCAACCCGCGCTGAACTATAATGTCAAACGAGGTGGCTGCCATAATTGGACAAATGAAACACTAGCTTACTTAGAACAAGAACAAAGCATTAAGAATGTAATCGTAGGCTACCGATATACAGGTTTTTTATCTAAACCAGATATCAATAATTGGCTGAGAGAACCTTTCCGAAAAGAAACGCACGAAGAAGTTTGGGAAATGTACTGGCAAAGCCTAGATGAGATTATCAGTCGCTTATTAAAAGCAGGTAAAATGGTCTACGTAGTCTATCCGATACCAGAATTACCAGATCATATCGCGACGATACTGACCCCGAACTACCTCTTTGTTGATGATTATACCTATGACAAGGATAAAACCACGACAGTGGATGCATACATGAAGCGTCATGCGTTTATCCTTGAGAAACTAGATAGCTTGCCATTTGGTGATAACCTGAAAGCAATTAAGCCTCTCGAAGCAATATGCTCTGAAGAATACTGTCCGACAGTAAGGGATGGCCAAGCACTATATTTCGATGACGATCACTTAAGCTTAACAGGTGCCGGAATTGTACTGGATCATGCACAACTCAAAATTGACTAGCCAATAGGGATTATCCAAAATCCCACTTGGCATGTTTGGCTGAAAACTCAACCATATGATCAATAAACGCACGCAGTTTGGTGGTAAACTGCTTATTGCTTGGGAACAAGATGCTTAAAGGTAAGTCAAAGTTATACTCTGGGAGCACTTCAACCAGCTCACCCTTTTCCAGCGCATTGGCGATATGAACACGAGGTAAACGGGTGATTCCCAAACCATCGACGGCAGCCTGACGAGACATAAACATATCATTGGTGGCAAGACGTGTTTCCACCAAATCAACCAGTATATCCGGCTCAGGGTTAAGCCATTCAGGGATTTCCAGCTGAACTAATTTATGGCCACCTAAGTCATCAATACTGTCAGGGTAACCGTACTTCTTAATGTAGGCAGGACTACAACAGTAAACAACGACAGCCGAGCCCAAACCACGCCTGACAAGACTGGAATCATCCAAATGACCAGCAATGATCGCACAATCGATCTTCTCTTCAATCAGGTCTACTTTACGCTGATTAACCAGGTTCTGAAGCTTAACCTCGGGGTACTTCTCCATAAAGCTCGCCATCAGTTCAGACATAAATGGGTCTTCATAGGCGTAAGGCGAAGTCACTCTTAATATTCCTGAAGGCTTGGCTTGTAAGTTCTGAACAGCTAACTCTGCTGTTTCAGCCTCCTGAAGCATGCGACTGCAGTGTTCATAATACACTGCGCCGATATCAGTCAGCTTTTGCTGCCGGGTGGTACGATACAGTAACTGTACATTTAAGCGTGTTTCCAGATCAGAAATTCTTCGACTAATAGTAGAAACAGGAATACCACTTTTCTTCGCAGCACTGGAGAAGTTGCCACTATCGACAACCGCTACAAACACAGCCATTTCATCAAGAGAGTAATTCATAGCCTAAGCAACCTTCTCAAATATGGTAAAGTTATTCTATTTTTTTTGTTATTGCCCTTCAATCTGAGCAGATATAGACTAACTCAAAACTTGCTTAGCGGGTAGCACTAAATACAGGCCTTTTGGTACTACCCCTCTTTTCTCTCTTTTCGTTTTACTCAGTTGAGTGACCCGTTTAACTTTCTGATATAATCGACTTGCATTAAACAGGTAGCATAAATAACATCTACTTACTTAACCAATCGATTAAAGGCAAACATAGGTTCCCTTCTTAGAAGTACCTTATTACTAGGCCTTACCTTGTTAAACACTTTAGAATACTTTCCCGGGCTGGTAACACGTAATGACAAGCCATATATTTCTGATTGACACTGAACTTCAATGCTTTGCGTCACTAAAAATTATTGAAACAGAAAAAATCCATCGCCCCATATTCTTTAGTTTTAACAAGAAAGCTTCCCACTACCTCAAGCAACGTAAAAGTAAAGTAATTCCTCTGGAAACTAAATCAAGAGGTATCTTCCGAAGAGCCCGTGCTCTTCATAAAAACATTAGTAAAATCAAAAAGCACTTAAACGATAAGAATATTTTTTACATTAACCGGCTCGATCTAATTTATACGAACGTCATCATTGGAACGCTCAATAAAAGTCATAACATAGAAGTTCGAATCGTGCCTGAAGGTACGATAAACTATTCACCTGAAGACGCATCCGTAAAGTGGGAATATAGAGCGAAGAAAAAATGGCCATCGCGCATAAGCTATGGAGTCACTGGACTACGCATATATCCTATAGAAGGGGAACGAATAGGCACAGATACTCCCATCGTAAGCACTGCCTATAGTTTTTCTGGGCTAGAAAGCCCTTACCCTAAGTCGAAAGTGAAATACATTTCCTTGCCTGACAAAACTTCTGAATCGGATCGAATAGGGGCTAGAAAAGCATTGGTTGTAGGTCAGTGCCTTCTAAAAAATAGTAAAACGCCAAAGGAAGTTGAACACCGTATTTCGAATGAAATAGAGAATAAGTTAAGCTCATTGGGCGTGACTGAAATACATTATATTGCCCACCCAAGGGACGAATACGACTGCCTATTCAAGGAAAACTATAAAAAAATTGAACACGATTACGTTTGTTTAGAACAGTATTTGGAACAAAATGAGTATGACGTTCTGATATCATGCTGCAGCACAGTTTTACTCACTGCAAAACTGATTTTTGGTGATCGAATAGACTCTATATCTGTTGGCGCCAATATCTATCCACAGGCCCTTGATAGTATTAGTACTATATTCAGAGTAGCGAACGTTGATACGATTGATCTTGATTCAGTCGGATAAATCAAGCTGTGCAAAACGTTCACTTAATAACGACACACCAGACCCTTTTAGAACATCCATGACCCTCCGACACAAAGAACATTATCTAAATCCAAGTAATCTTTCGCAGTGGACTCATTCACCCCACCTGTCGGCATGAAGTACATATTACGATAAGGCCCCGAAATTGCCTGAATATATTCAACACCGCCTAAGAGCTTTGCTGGAAATAACTTTACCAAACAGAGACCCAAGGCAATAGCTCTCTCAATCTCCGTGGGTGTTGCGACCCCAGGAATAAAGTCAAAGTTTCGCTCTTTAGATTTCGAAATTATTAGTTCATTCAACCCTGGAGAAACCCCAAAATCGGCTCCCGCACAAATCGACTCATCTAGCTGCTCAACATTCAATATAGTACCTGCCCCGACCTTCAAACTTGGAAAGTCGCGCTTTATGCTACGAATAGCATCGAGAGCTACGTCTGTGCGTAAAGTTACTTCAAAGACATCAAACCCATCAGCAACTAATGCCCGAATTTTATTTTGCAAACCTTCAAGATTCTTAACAACGAGCACACAGACGACTTTATTTTTTAGATATTCCATCTTTATCCACCAATTATCTCCATTGCAGCATTAAGAACCTCGTTTTTATTATCCTCATAAACCTCAGGAAAAACATAACCCCACTTAGCTTGGATGGTAGATAGCTTTTCAACCCAATTACACTTTTCGAGATGAGAATATGAGTCATCAATAAAAAGAGCCCTCTTGATATTCATTCGTTTTATATAGTCATCCATGAACAAAGACTTGCAGCCAAATTGGTCATATGACCTCGAATCAAAAATTTCGACATCACGCAACACACCGTACTTTTCAAGAAGCGCACTGACAGTTTCTGCATCCTTCGTCGTTACAACAACAACATTCGAATTGTTATTTATTAAGTCTATGAAGCCATTAGCACCTTCATAAAAGTGATTTAAATCAAGCCATTCATCCCAGAAATGATTTCTAACAACTTGTCGCGTAGCAAAAAATCTATCCTGGAAAACCCTAGCTTCGTCTCCTGCTTCATTTGGCAACATATCTAGAAATTGGACGTCCTTCTCTTCGTCCAAACACTTTAATAGATAATAGTAATTCCACGCGGGACCAATATGACAACGCTGTTCGAGAAACCTCCTGCAATGCTCACTATTCAAGTCTACGTCAGAAAGTTTCTGAGATTTTTTAGTCGCAAGCATAGCCATAGCATATGCTTCTTTAGCCGAATCTACGATTACACCATCAAAGTCCAGAAATATAACACTCTCATTTTGAGTTTTAGACTCATTGCTCTGATAAATCCCCATTAAATCACGAGCAATTTCATAGTCTTCGTATTCATCTATATCGATGCCCGCAATCTTGGAAACACAGGACTTAAAAGGGTTCTTACCAAGAAGATACTCTTTATCAAGCATCAATGACTTAGGAGCCATATACAGCCCATTCGTTACCCTATAAATATTAGGCAGCTCCTGGCTAATGGTATGTTTCTTTGTTGCAGAATAATTGATTGGTTTTTCATCATCCCAAAAATATTCCTTGAGCAAGTTTACAGAAACCAAGCTATCGAAACTTGAAGTTTCTGGAATAACATGATCATAGTACTCACGAAACCCCTGCAAATACTCTTGAGGACTCATCAAAGGAACAACACATGTCACCCAAGCAATGTGCTCGTGCGGTATATCTTTAACGACACCAACAATGACCTCACTAAAAGTAGCTTTATGTCCGTCAGCAAGGAACTGATCGCGACGATGAACTTTTACACCCTCTTCTCGAGCAATATCCATCAGTACATCAGCCTCAGTACTAACGTATATGCTATCTTTTGACAGCACTTTCTTAAGCTGTCTTATTTTCCACGCTAACAGACTAATTTTGTCTTCACCAACCTCAAGAAGGGCCTTTTGCGAAACTCTTGAACTACCAAGTCTGACAGGTATCACTGCCGCAATATCATACTTATTAAACATTTCTCACCATTTTATAAGGTCCTATTGTCATCGAGCGACTCAGCCTCCTCTTTCTTATCACTTCGTTCATTGTAACAACAACTTAAGCCTACCAACTCCATCACCGCAACGTGACGGTATACTAAATTACAGCCCTATATAGATTATCTGATTACATCATAGAAAACGAGCCACCTAATCTTTAAGTTATACAAGATCCTTGTAAGCGTCTGGGCATTACCTATTGATCAGCCTTCCCGTTATGTGGCAATAACTCATCCAGCCGATTATTCTTATGCGACGGTAATCGGTTAAGCACATCTTTCTGATAGGCGTATGCTTCCAATCCATTCATCTTGGCGGTTTGGATTAACGACATAATTGTAATGTTTAAGGGGACGGAGGGATTATTTATTAGCCATTTTTTGGTCTCCCTCTACGCATCTGGCCAATCTTTTGCCCTGTCTTCTCGGCAACTTGGATCTTGAACCTATCGGAACCCAGCGGTTGGCAATAGTGTTCTGCTAACCGAATCCCGTGCACATCTGAGCCACTCAAGCTTTCTTTAAATAACTCACGATATTGATAGCATCTTTGCTCTATATCACTGCCTAACTCAAGATACAGTTCATGCGGAGTTGTCACAACATGCTCATCACCATAGGCATTTGAGCCATAGCTACTCCATTTGTACTCTTCCGGCCGCTCAACCATTTTCGCTGTCACCGGATTTAGTTCGATATATCGATAACATTTCAACAAATAGGCCACCCCATCAATAGGGCTTGATTTGTGCCTACCTTCCCATAACGTTCCTGTGCGCTTGTACGTCTTATTAAAGTACTGCGCATAACGGCTACCCAACACCTTCATCACTTGAGAAATACCATCTTGCTCTGAAGCTGTCATAAGTAAATGCACATGATTGGTCATCAAAACATAACTATGAAGCGCCACATTGTAACGGCTCAGTACCTCGCCTAGAACATGCAAGTAAAATTGGTAATCTTCAGGTGAGTAAAAACAGGCTTCTCGATTATTCCCGCGCTGAACAATATGAAAGGGCACGTCAGGCAAATACATCCTTTTTCTTCTCGGCATCGCAAACTCCTTTTTGCGTATGGATTAAGAATCATTGAAAGTATCAGAGTTTGGGTTTACGGAGAAGTTTGTCTGCTGGTCAATTAATAATCCCTCCGTCCCCTTTCTTTACTTTTCTCTCATTTCGTTTTACTCCGGCGGGTCAACCCGGTCCGCCGAAGAAGTATTCACCCGAAACCAACCCGCAATCGAGTAGCGATCCTTTTTAGCTGGCAGCACTTCATGCGGAAACTCTTCACTAAGAAAGACCACCAGTGTCGCGAAGCTAGGAAGCACTTTTTGCCCTTCTTGATCATCCTGATCCTTGTATACAACTAACTCACCGCCATCCTCTTGCGTCCAGTCTTTATTAAAATAGGCGACCAAAGTGAGTGTTCGATTTGACTGCCCCTTAAAGGCATCCAAGTGGCGCTGATAAAAATCACCCGCACTGTAATGCGCAAAATGACTTTCGAACGAAAACAAGCCTAAGTATAAGCGCCTGTTCATATAAGACTGCAATTGAGACGCCCATTCAAGCCAAGCCTTACCCGCCTCCGTCTCTTCTGAGATCCAAGCGATTTCATCAGAGCGAACCGTCTCGTTCCTCA
>NZ_LWGJ01001075.1:0-25059 GCF_001635845.1 Oleiphilus sp. HI0132
ACCTTTTTTGATTGGTTTTTTGTCAAGCTAGTCTTAAGCGCTATTGAATAAAGCGACCCTGATTAATAAAAACAAATAATAGGCAAAACAATATGAAAGCTAAAAATAATAAATTTGGCCAAGCTAAAAGCTGGCTTTTACTCACGGCACTGATGGTCTTTAGTGCTCAAGCAAGTGCAATTTGTTGGTGGTGGCAGGATTGCGACGCCTACGAAACAAAATACCCTATCGTTCTAGTTCATGGTGTTTCGGGCTTTAGCGATATTTTAGGTATCGATTACTTTTATGGTGTTAAAAGTGCTCTTAAAGAACGTGGTGCCAAGGTTTATGCGCCGAATGTGACTGCATGGGATGATGCATACCAGCGTGGAGAAGACCTTATTGCAGCATTGGAAGATCTTCGTGCGGCGACGGGTGCGCAGAAATTCAACTTGATGGGCCACAGCTTGGGTGGGCCAACTGTACGCTATGCAGCGGGCGTAAGACCTGACTTGGTTGCTTCGGTAACGACTATCAATGCGGTGAACTTTGGTTCTGACTTCGCTGATGTTGCTCGCGGTATCGTTCCTGTTGGTGGTGGCCTTGAAGCATTGGTCGAAGGATCTCTTAATCTGCTTGGTAACGTAATTGATGCCTTGTCAGGCAACCCTGAGTATGCGCAGGATGCGAAGGCCTCAGTAACGTTCATGACATCGCCAGGCGCTAACCAGTTTAACGCTTTATTCCCGGATGGAAAGCCTAGCTCACGTTGTGGTGAAGGTGCATCTAAAGTAAATGGTATTCGTTACTACTCATGGGGTGGTGATGCGACATTTACCAATGCTTTAGATATTTCAGATGCGTTCTTGATGTTTACGGGTGCAACGATCAGTGGTGCGAACGATGGCTTGGTTGAACGTTGTGACCAGCATTGGGGAGATGTTATCGGTACGCGCTATAACATGAACCATATGGATGCAGTGAATCATGTCTTTGGTATTCACCATCTGTTTGAGACTGATCCTCTAACTTTATATAAGAATCAGGCATCACGCTTGAAGTCTGCTGGACTATAAGCCTTTTACAGCTCCTCTATGCTTTTAGGGGAGCTGTTTTCAGCAGCTAGTAGAACTTCTAACTTTCCAAGAACATAAGGTATCGCTTGTCAATGACTCATCAAACCAAACTAGTTAAGAGAAGCTTTCTATTGGGCGGTGCTGGCGTAGCAGCATTGGCGATGATTGTAAGTACTTTTGTATTTGATGAAGGGGGGGCGGCTCATACTAGTCTCCTCAGTCTGAATCAAGGCAGCAGGTTATCTCAGCTTGAGGATCGGCCATTGGCGAGTGATCAGGCTGAAGGTGTTCAGCTTATCAATGCCCTTGCATACGAGAGTCGACTAGGTACATTGCCTGACTCGCTTCAAGGGACTCAAATGCAGCAAAGTCTGCAGGTGGATGACCAGGGTAACTTACGTATCTCCAGCGATATCAAAAGAGTGTTTGATTACTTCCTTTCGACCATTGAGGAAGAAGAGTTGGATATCGTGCTGGCTAGAATTGATGAATACTTGAGTTACTATTTGCAGGAGCCTGCACTGACTCAGTCAAAACAGATCTTGGCTCAGTATATCTCACTAAAGCAAGCGCTGTATGACTATGAACTCAGTCGCTCAGAGTCAATTAAAGGCATGATGGAGAGCGGAGAGTTAATGGCCGATAAAGGTCGTTATGTCGCTTTGTTAAGTGAGCAGCTAAATGCTCAGTCAGAAATGCGTGCGCAATATTTGGATGCAGAGGTCTACGAGGCATTTTATGCCTCAGAAGAGGCTTATGATCAATATACTCTGGCTAGACTAAGTGTAGAAGCTGAGGAAGGCTTGAGCGAAGAAGAAAAAGCTCAACGACTAGCGCAAGTCGATGCTCAAGCGCCTTATGACATTATAGAGTCCCGTAGAGAGGCTCGTATCACTGACGAATTAAATGCCCGTGTTGCCAAAATAGAAGAAGAGGGTGGCGGCTATGATGAAGTCAGAGCGGTTAGGGTTGAAATGTTTGGTGTTGAAGCAGCTGAACGTTTCGATACTTTGGATCAGGAGCGCGCTCAATGGCAAGCGCGTATTGATAGTTTTCTGGATCAACGACAAGAAATCCTATTGATAGAAGGCTTGAGTGCTGAAGAGCGTCAGGCTCAAGTTGATACATTACGTGCCAGTCAATTTGACTCACGCGAGCAGATTCGAGTGAAAGTTTACGAGCGCAAAGCTGACGTTTAGCCCATCTATTCATTGAGCACTGAACTAACTTTGTGTAGCATCCTCTGTGTTTTAAACATGTGAGGTTGCCGTGCTTATCGAGCGTTTATTCTATATTCGCTGTTCTAGAAAATGAAACAGCTTTTCTTTGCCATGCCTATCGGCATGCGCTACATGATTCTTAGTGCGCTGGGCTTTGCTCTGATGGCTGCTTGCGTTAAAAAAGTCAGCTTGTTGGGTATACCTGTTTTGGAAATCGTTGCTGCGCGAGCTTTGGTTTCCGTGCTCCTGAGCTATGTCGATGTAAAACGTAAGCGCATTTCCCTTCTGGGCAATAATCGCCCCTTGTTAATGCTGCGCGGCGCAGTGGGAACGTTGGCGTTAGTGTGTGTATATTATTCTGTGACACATATGCCTTTGGCTGAAGCCACGGTTCTACAGTATTTACATCCGATTTTTACTGCCATTCTAGCGACTTTCTTTCTTAAGGAGCGATTGCAGTGGTCTCTTGTTATCAGTATCGGTTTTAGTTTTATTGGCTTATTGCTTGTCGCAAGACCTGCTTGGTTGTTTGGCGGAATAGGGACGGACATTGCCAGTTTTGCCTTGATGGCTGCGGTGTTAGGTGCTTTTGGGAGTGGTGTGGCCTATGTTATTGTCCGCAAGCTCAGTCAGACGGAAGACCCTTCCGTGATTGTATTCTACTTCCCTATGGTCGCTTTGCCATTTTCTCTCGTGTTATTGGGGGACGATTTTGTCTTGCCGACAATGGAAGCTTGTTCACTTTTATTTTTGGTCGGGATCTTTACACAGGTCGGGCAAATTGGCTTAACCAAGTCAATGCAAACGGAACCTGCAGGAAGGGCGACAGCGTTTTCTTATCTGCAGGTAGTTTTTTCAGCATTGCTAGGCTGGCTTGTTTTTAGTGAAGTACCAGACATCTGGGTGTGGCTGGGTGCTGGAGCGATACTGGCGGGCGCAATTATTAATATGCTGTCCAGACAGAAGTGAAGCAAACCGGGCGCTCTGATAGATGAGCACCCGTCTCGCTTAGTTAGTCTTATTGAGCAAAAAGGTGTTGAATTGTATTGTCAATTCGAGGCTCAAGTTGGCTGAACTCTTCTAGTGTCGGGCCAACCGAGTCATACCACTTTTGTAAGCTTGCGCTAAGTTGTTGCTCTCGGCTTAGGTTTTCACCTGATGAAGACATTCCTTCTGAAAGCCTGCTAACTTGTAGCTGCATGCGCAGCTCTTTGTCACTTTCCGGTGACTCGATACCTGCAGCGATCTCACAAGCTATACACAAAGAACGTGCCTCTTGAAGTGTCACGCAACGCTCGGGACTTACCGAACCAGCTTTGACAGAGATCCATAAAGTTTTAAGAGTATCTTCCTGAGCTTTAGGAAGCTCAAGTTGCGAGGCAAACTCATCATCAAGGCTCGCATCGGCCTGAGTATTATTGTGATAGACCTCTCTACAGAGCTTAGCCTTACGCTGTACTTCTTGCCAAGCTAATAGGTGCTGCCTGTTTTCTTGGCCAGCGATAAGTTGCTTAAGTTTTTTGAGTAAAGCTTCAAAACGATTTTGAATTTTTTCCAGAGCTTTGCCTTGTACTGAAGGTAGGGACTTATATTCTTTACGGTACTCGCTTAATCTGGCTTTGAGTTCGCTAAGGTTGGTATCGCTTAGGGAATCGAGTTCAGATTCGATACGAGATAGAAGCTCGTTCGCTGCGTTTGAAGCCTTATTCGCCTCTTCTTTCTTTTCATTGCGAACTTGGTCGCGGCGGGCAAATATCTGGTCGCAAATTGCGCGAAATGCTTGCCAAAGCTCTCTTTCTTTCTTATAAGGCGTGATGCCAACCTTTTGCCAGGCTTGTTGTAAGTCCTTTGCACTTTGTATGGCTTGTTCAAGGTTTTCAAGCTCTATAAGCGTCTGCGCCTGATCAATGATTTCTTGCTTCAAGGAGAGGTTCTTGTCTCTTTCTGTATCAAGTTTCTTATCAAAGGCTTTTAAGAGGGCATTGAACTGTTGTTGCATTGGCTTATTGGTTTTGAAATCAACCGGGTAGGCTTCTTTCCATTCAAGGCGAGCTTGTCTGTTAATTTTTTCAGCGCCTTTCCAGTCAGCGTTTTCCCAGTCATTGTTATCAATGAAGTTGCTTAACTCTGTGATGATTTGTTCGCGCTTTGCGGAGTTGTTCTTTTTAAGTTGATTCTGTTCGTCAAAAAAAGCATGGCAAGGTTCGTAAGCCTTGTCGGCCGCTTCTTTAAAGCGCTGCCATAACGATTGGTCTGAAGCACCACCCAAGGTTTTCCATTCCTTTTGCATTGCTTTGATTCGATCGGCTTTATCGCGTGGCTCGATATGTGTGTCGACGAGACGCTCCATTGATTCGCACAGCGCCAGTTGGCGAGGGTTTGATGCATAACCCTGCCAGTCGCGCAGGTCGTTCAACTGGTTAATTCTGAGGTTGAGCATGTTGTGATACTGGTCACTTTGCTTGCTTCCCAGCTTACTGATTTGTCGCTGGATATCTTTGAGTAAAGAGTTGGATTTTTTTAGCTGTTTATCTTCCAAAGACTTGTCGAGTTGCGTGACTAATTGGGAAATCTTGCTTTCAATCTCTTTAGTGTTCTCAGCGACCTGTTGCTTAATTTCAGCAGAATGCCCCAGCGCTTCATTGCTTTGGGAAATAACTTCTGGTTGTGCGTAATCTTTCGGCCAATTTACCTGCTTAAGAAGCTTACGAATTCTTTGGTTGAGCGTATCGAGTTGCGTGCTGTCTTTTTTACCCTGTTTGCTAAGTTCGTCGATCGATTCCTTTAGCTCGGGCTCAGCTTCTTTCAAGAGCGTAAGCGCTTTATAGTACTGACGAATCTCACTCATTAATACTTGATAGTGCTTTGCCTTGTTCTTCTCGACTTTTACATTGCGAGTGACTTCGAGCCAGCGGTTTTCCTGAGTTTTGATTAGCGCGTCAATTGCAGAGATATCATGAAATGAGGGGACCTCCGTGGTGAAGCGCTTAAGTGTTTCAGACAATGTATACAAAGTCGCTTCTTGCTCATCACCACCGGTTTGGATTAAGCGCTCCTGTTCTTCTGCTTCGAGCTTTTCTTGGGCAATTTTATCAATTCTTGCTTGGCACTCAGCTTGGTAGTGAGCAAATTCTTTGCGTTGTGTTTCGTTAGCACTGAGGCTAACTGCCGCCCAACGTTTGCTTAGGTTAAAAAGCTTGGCATCGTAGTGCTGAAGAACCTCGGTTTTTGCGAGGGCGGTAATGTCTGCTAGTGCTTTCTCTATATCTTGTTGCTGTTGACTTCGTTCAGCGATCTGATTGCGGATAGTGGCAAGCTTGGACTTGGCTATATGATAAACCGATTTGTCCTTACCCTTTGCCTGACTCAGCAGTGTGCTTAAGTCTGCTTCTGTTTCGATAAGCTCAGCAGCGGCTTGTCGGAGTTTTGCCATTTTTGCTTTTACTGCAATTTCTAGCAGTGATTGCTTATCTTCAATCCGAGCCAAACCGCTTAGGAAAGCATCTGCCTGATTCGACTTAATGATCATTTGAGTAAGTATTTTATTGTCAGTAATTAGGTCGAAAATACTCAATGACTGAGCGTTAGCCAGCTCGTATAACTTTTCTTCAATTAGAGGCTTTAGTTCGTCTTTAGACTGCGCGTGAAGCGTGATCAGTGCTTGAGGGTCAGTTAAGCGTGATGTGGCGCTTTTTCTGACGGCTACTTGTTCATCGTTTTGTGCAAGCTGAAGTAATATTTGATGATCTTCATTCTGGCCAGGGTTGAGCTCTTTGATTGCTTCAAGTCTGGTTGCTGTATGCTTGCTTTGCCATTTTGGTTTGAATAGCTTGGAAAGAAAAGTAGCCATGCTGGTATCTCGCTTATCTCTGTTTTTAATAATGCTCTTGTAAAGTGTTAGTCCTTTCGAAAAAGGAAACCGTTTTGTCTTAAGACTTTGAGAGTGCGAAAAGTCGAATTCCTACTGACATTGTTGACATAGGAATCTGCTGTTTTTCACGTTATAGTCTTAATTAACTGAACGAGCTTGGATATATTTAAACTCGTTCCAAATGTTGCACCCTGAGGCTTTTGTTAGCTTCAAGAGAGCAATAGGCTCGGGCATTCTAGCGCAGCCTCGCGTAAAAATCTCCACTATTCTCTGGTATTTAGCGGGATTCATTACGTGACGAGAGCCGTATAGGGCCAATATTGAAAAGAGTCGCAGGGCTTTATGGAAAAACGTGATAAATGAAGAGAGAAGCAGATCTCCAAAGTGTTAAAAATAAAGCCGTAGATCTTCTATCTCGTCGCGAGCATAGTGAACATGAGCTGCGCGAAAAGCTGCAAGGTAAGGGATATGAAGAGGCTCTGGTGGAACAGGCAGTTCAGTCGATGCTAGACGCTGGCTACTTGAGTGACGAACGATATGTGAGAATGATTATTCGTAGCAGCTATGAGAAGGGGCATGGGCCACAGAAAATACGTTTCAAGTTACAGCAAAAGGGTGTGAAGTCTTCAATGGTGAATGAGGGCTTTGAAGCGTTTGAGGGTGACTGGTTTGCCTTGGCTCAGTCTTTACGATTACGAAAATTTAGAGAGCCGCTCAATGATAAAGATCGGGCGCTTTACTACAAAGAGAAGTCTCGACAAATGCGCTTTCTAGCTGGACGAGGTTTTACGATGGAGCAGATATCCTTTGCGTTTGAAGTGCATGAAGATGATGAACAATATTTTGTGTAACTCGCCAATAGATTAATAAATAAGAACAATATTTATAACAAGAGGATGTAGCAAATGATCTCAACCATGATGGATCAGCCTTTAACCATAACTTCAGTGATGGAGTTTGCTGACAAAATTTATCCCCAGCAAGAGATTGTCTCGGTTACCGCAGATCAAGCAAGCTTTCGCTATACCTATGCAGAAGCTTTTCAACGAACGCGTCAGTTAGCTAATGCGCTAAAAGGCTTGGGTTTAAAGCAGGGTGATGTGGTTGCAACGATGGCTTGGAATGATCATCGGCATCTCGAACTTTACTATGCGATTTCCTGTTCAGGTATGGTTTGCCATACGATTAATCCGCGCTTATTTGATGAACAGATTGAATACATTGTTGAACATGCTGAAGATCAATGGCTATTCGTTGACTCCTTATTTGTACCTAAGCTAGAGCAGTTACAAGAGAAAATGCCCAATGTGAAAGGTTTTGTCGTATTGACCTCAGAGGCGAAAATGCCTGAAACCTGTTTACGCAATGTCCAGTGTTACGAAACGCTTATAGCTAAATACGAACCAGAATTTGACTGGCCTGAGCTCGAAGAATCCACAGCTTCTGCCTTGTGCTATACCTCAGGTACTACTGGTAACCCAAAGGGGGTTGTCTATAGTCACAGGTCAACAGTTCTTCATAGTTATGCCAGTAGCTTACCGGATGCCTTTGGCCTTTCGCGCCAGGACGTGGTGATGCCGATTGTTCCCATGTTTCACGTTAATGGCTGGGGGATCGTTTATTCAGCTCCCATGGCTGGCGCAAAATTAGTGATGCCAGGTCCTAAAATGGCTGATGGTGAGACTCTGACCAAATTAATCAATGACGAAAAAATATCGATGTCGGCAGGCGTTCCGACAGTGTGGTTGGCCCTGCTTGCCTATCTGGGTGAAAGTGGTGAGTCAATTGACAGTCTCAAACGTGTGACGGTGGGAGGAGCCGCCTGTCCACTTTCAATCTTTCAAACCTTCAAAGACAAACACAATGTAGATGTAGAGCATGCTTGGGGAATGACCGAGATGAGTCCGCTCGGCACTTATAACAAAATGTCAGCGGCTGATTTTGAGTTGCCGGAAGAAGCGATTACTGAAGCCTTATTACGTCAGGGGCGTCCTATTTTCGGAGTCGACCTACGTATCGTTGATGAAGCTGGGAAGGAATTGCCTTGGGATGGAAAAAGTGCTGGTGCCGTGCAGGTTAGGGGGCCATTTATTACAGAGGGCTACCATAAGTTGGAGGGTGAATTTGCTCCGGGTGGTTGGTTCGAAACAGGTGATGTAGCCTATTTGGATACCGAATCACGAATGCAAATTACTGACCGGACCAAGGATATTATTAAATCGGGTGGAGAATGGATTTCCAGTATCGAACTAGAAAACTTGGCAATGAATCATCCAGATGTGGCTGAAGCGGCAGTGATTGGTGTTGCTCACGAGAAATGGACGGAGCGTCCTTTGTTGGTGTTGGTTAGAAAACCGAATGCAGCACTAAATGAGCAAGAGATCCTGTCTTTCTTTAACGAAAAAGTTGCCCGCTGGTGGATACCCACTGCTTGTGAATTCGTTGAAGAATTACCGCATACGGCAACGGGAAAACTCGATAAAAAGGTGATTCGAGAGCAGTTTAAAGGTTTCGAATGGAAAGAATGATAATTCAGGTCAGAGTAAAAATGCCTGTTTTTACTCTGGCCCCAATTTTTGAACTAAGCCTCTTGCGAGTTCCTTGTTCTTTTGGTTGAGCTTTGGGTCGAAGCCAATGTTCCCCATCCAGCCTCCACCAAATGATAAACACATGATGGAGTAGGCTGTTTGCTCAAGCTCTTTTTCATCTATGTTAGGGTTTAGTTCGGCTAGTTCCTGCTTTAGCCCTAGCAGAAAGAAGTCGTAGATAGACTTCACTGCCGCTTGTACATCTGGGTCGTAAAGGCTTACGGGTAACAAGGCAGCCACCAGACGTGTTGCCGGTAGGTTGTTAAACGCTTCGCTAAATATGTAGTCAAAAGCCGCTTCAAAACGCTTTTCCGGTTCAGCTACGTTCATGCTTTGTTGAACACTGTCTTCAAACTTGCTGATAATTCTCTTTACACCAGCTTCAATAAGCTCCTTGCGATTACCGACATAATGACGAATCATCCTCCTGGCCATGCCAGCTTCTTCAGCAACCATATCCAGTGTCATACCTTGCAGTCCTTTCGTTTCGACGCAGCGTTCAAAGGCATCCAGGATTTCACTGACTCGTTCTACTTTTAAGCTCTTTCTTCCCATTTCTCTTCCGTTAAATTGATGGGCCTATCTATGGCTAGGGATTCTAATGCCTAAAGAGATCTAAATCATTCGTTTCAATAATAAAAAAGAATATAAGTGATCATGAGTGGGAATTTATGTTGAAAAAAAGCATTTTGGGTTATATATTCCCTTTAATGGGAATTTAAATGTTGTTTTAGTCCGAGGTGCATAGATGTTTAATAAGAGACGTATCAAAGTTCGCGGGCCTCAGCCTTCAGGTTTGTCGATTAATCGTGATGAGGCTGGAGTGCCTCATGTCAAAGCATCATCTTTCAAGGACGCCCTTTGGGGGAGCGGTTATGCGCATGCAATAGATCGTGGCACGCAATTGCTAATGATGCGGATACTTGGGCAGGGTCGGCTAACGGAGCTGCTTTCGGATACTGAAGAGTCTTTGGCAATAGATAAGTTCTTTAGGCGAGCAAATTGGTATGGCAATTTAACGCAAGAGTTGAATAAGCTCGATGTCGTCTCACTATCACAGATTCAATCCTACTGTGATGGTGTCAATGCGGGCTTTTCAGCCGGTGAATTTTCTTTAATGAAGCTCTTGGGTTATCAGGCAGAACCTTGGAAAGTGCAGGATATTATTCTTATATCGCGAATGACGAGCTACCTGACTTTGGCGCAATCGCAGGCGGAAGTAGAACGTTTCTTTATTGAATTGACGCAATCAGGCGTCTCTACAGAAGCTCTGGCTGAACTATTTCCCATTGACGTTAAGCGTTTTGACCGTGAACTGGTGGAGAGTATTCAGCTTCAGGAACGAATTGTTCCGCGTGAAGTGATCTGGAATCAGGCCTTGCCTAGAATGATGGCGTCTAACAATTGGGTTGTCGCAGGCAGCCGTACAAAATCTGGGCGAGCAATCATGGCCAATGATCCTCACCTGGAAGTAAATCGTTTGCCCAATGTTTGGTGTGAGCAAAGCTTATCATGGAGCGGCGGTTCGCTAATCGGAATGGGGATGCCCGGTTTGCCTGGTGTGTTGGTTGGTCGCAATAAGCAGGTTGCTTGGGGAGTGACTTATACCTTCATGGATACGGTAGATAGTTGGGTAGAAGATTGTAAGGGTGGGCAGTATCGGAAAGACGGTGCTTGGCATGATTTCGCTACTCGCAGAGAGGTGATAAAACGGAAAAAGTCAGCGGATGTTGAGCTTTGTTATTACGAGAATAAGCATGGCGTACTCGAAGGTGATCCGGCTATCGCGGGTCATTACATTGCTACGCGTTGGGCTGCTGCAGATTCAGGTGCTGCGTCTATTATGGCTGCCTTGAAGATGGGGGATATGTCTTCAGCTGCAGAGGCAATGGCTACCTTGGGTAAGATCGAGTCAGCCTGGAACTGGGTGATTGCTGATTCTGAGGATAACATTGCTTATCAGATGTCGGGTCTAATGCCTAAGCGCTGTGCTGGTTGGAATGGGTTTGTGCCAATATCGGGCTGTGATTCAAACAATGATTGGCAGGGTCTGGTGGATATAGAAGACTTGCCTTGTGCCTATAATCCCGAAAATGGCTATTTAGTCACGGCGAATCAGGATCTAAACCACCTGGGGCGTGTTGATCCAATTAATATGCCGATGGGGGATTACCGAGCGAGTAGAATTGAAGAGGTATTGGCGAGCCATAAAACGCACGATATCGAATCAATGAAAGCTCTGCAGATGGACGTTTATTCAAAGCAAGCAGGGTTGTTTCTAGATATTCTATTGCCGCTGCTGGAATCAAATGGTGAAACAGGTGAACTCTATCAGATGCTTAAGCAATGGGATCACCGTTATGACCTGGACTCTATAGGCGCTCCAGTTTTTGAGGCATTCTATGATTTACTGAGAAAAGAAGTCTTTGGTTTGCAGAGGATAGGTTTGGGTGGCGATGTGATTGAGCACTTATCCCAGGATAGTGGATTGTTTATCGATTTCTATCAGAATTTTGACCGTATATTAGTGAGCGATAAATCTGCCTGGTATTGCGATATCACACGCGATGAAGCCTACCTTTCAGCCTTCAATAAACTCAAAGCACTAAAGGAGCCGTTATCGAAGAAGCATAATCAGAGTTGGGGAGAGGTGAATACTATTGCTTTGAACAATATTGTATTCCAAGGGAAGCTGCCGACCTTTCTCGGTTTTGATACTGAGTCGATACCCTTGCTGGGCGGGCGGGCAACGCCTCACCAAGGTCAGGTTTATCGTAGCGCTGGGCGTGACACCAGTTTCGCGCCATCGGTGCGTTTGATTGCTGATATGGGCGAGTCAAGCTTACATACTTGTTTGGCAGGCGGTCCTTCAGATAGTCGCTTCTCGCGATGGTATAAGTCCGGATTAGACGATTGGCGTGTCGGACGTTATAAAATCCTGGATAGCTGAGCTAGTCCGTGGGTGAGATAACTTGTTTTGTTAGCAAAGACTCGCGAAGTTGTTCTGTTCTTCGGTAGTTAACCAATAGGTCAGATATTCCTAGTAGAGAGCCTGAACGTACATTCAATGTTTCTGTATTAGCTTGATAAAGTACCTCGAAATAGTCGACAAAGCCAAATATTTGAGAATAACTTTTTGCGTAAATATAGCCCTGATATTGATGTGAAATCTCGGTGCGAGGGAGCTGGTTTACACTAGCAACTACATGTGGCCACGCCTTTTCAAAAGGCATGGATAGGGAAAACTGATCTATTTTGTGAAAAAAGGTACTTGCTTCAGTTGAGACGCAATTAGGCAGTGGTGGGCACCAATTGAGACTAGGTTCAGGATCACTTTGTTGTAGCGGGCTGACAGCGCAGCCACTTGTCATCGCTAGCAGAGTAAGGCTGACATAGAGAGCACAGTTCTTAGGCTTCAAGTGCTGTCACTTCCATAATTGCCTGGCGGAGTTCTGCGTTCAGAACAAATTTTGCTTCCTCTATTACACGTTCAACATCTTCACCGTATACCAACTTATTGGCGCCATTAAGTGTTAAGAATTCCTTTTTTTGCAGCGTTGCAATGAAGTTTCGGAACAGTGCTTTGTCAAAAAACTCCGGGGCATTGAGACCAAAGAGAATCGACATGCGTTCAGCCATAAGTGTACTCTGTTTTTCAAGTTCTTCGGCATCAAGCTTCCCTGAACCACTACGCGTAAGAATGGCAACAACTATGTAGTAGCGTTCCAAGGTCTGGATGATCAAACGAGATAAGATGGACAAGTTTACGAAGGCCTCACTGCCGCTTGCCGGACGAGTAATGTACTCACCGTTGTCAATTACCAGCTTGTGTTGGATGAGTACTTTTAGCCAGTCTTCAAATACTGTTTCGACCTCGTCACTGCTCCAGCGAAGGAAAAGTTCTGCCTGAATGTAAGGGTAGATTGATTTGAACAGGCTATATAGCTGAGTTTTCTCAATGCGACTGTTATTTTGCATTAAACAGGCGATCAAAGAGGGGATTGCGAACAAGTGAAGTATATTATTTCGGTTGTAAGTGAGCGACACAGCATTTCTATCGGTCAGGCTAATAATGTCGCCCAGTTCTTGTTTTTGCCTCTCGACCAGGTGCATATTTTCAGCGTACTCAATCCAGTCAAAGCCATCACCTTCGGCAAAAGTGATATCTTCGCTGTAAGGTTGTTCTTTTAACAGGCTATTGAAGCAGTTCATTACGCGGCCTAGTACTTTCGCATCCATGGCATAGCGTTCGGTTGCCAGTAGTACCAAGGCAGTGAAATTAATAGGATTAATCGCAGCGGAGCTATTGATTCCGGTAACGATTTCCTGAGAGAGCTTGTCGACAAAACCGGACAACCATTGCGGTTTCTCGGTTTGCATTCCCGTAAAGTCTCGCCAGTTTTCTTGGTGTTGGTCCAGGTAGGCCTCAAGGTAGATAGGTTCACCAAAGTTCAAGCTAACTTTACCAAAAGAGCGGCGTAGGTTTTTAAGTGATTTGAATAGGCCAAATATAGACTCTTTTTGCTTCTTGTTGCCACGAAGCTCGCCTTGATAAGAACTGCCCTCTAATACTTTCTCATAGCCGAAATAGGTGGGTACAAAGGCGATAGGCTTTTGTTGGTCACGGAGATAGGAGGTGACAGTCATCGCTACCATGCCAGCGCGAGGCGAAAGTGTGCGTCCTGTGCGGCTTCTACCACCCTCAACAAAGTACTCTACTGAGTAGCCGCGTTTGAAAATGGTGTGGATATACTCAGAGAAAACCGTTGAGTACAGAGGGTTGCCCTTGAAGCTTCGGCGCATAAAGAAAGCACCGCCGCGGCGTAAAATTGAACCGACAATAGGAAGGTTTAAGTTAATGCCCGCTGCAATATGTGGCACCATGATTCCCTCTTCAAATAATTTGGAAGAAAGTAATAGGTAATCGATGTGGCTACGATGACAAGGTGCGTAGACGACAGCGTGATCTTTGGTGACATCACGGACTTTGTCGACATTGTTAGCGCTGATACCGTTATAAATCTTATTCCACAGTTTATTGAGTAAACGTTCAAGAAAATGGATGGTGGATATTTGTAAGTTGGAAGCCAGTTCGTCTGCGTAGCTTAAAGCTATTTGTCTGGACTGGGCTGGTGTCTTACCTTCTTCACTGGCGTGTTTCTCAATTGCGGCTTTCACTGGGCCGCTATTAATAATGCCGTGAACGAGGTTTTGTCTGTGAGATAGGTTCGGGCCCAGCACGGTTTGGCGTACACGACGAAAGTGAACACGTAAAATACGAGCGGCTTTTCGAGCACAAATCTTCTCGTCTTGCTTACTTTCCTCGAGCATTTGTTGCACAGAAAGTGGCTGATTGAATTGTACTAGGCTGCGACGGCCGTGAAGGAGTATTATCAAGAGCTTTTTGAAAGGCCCGGATACCGCCCAGCCGTCAGAAAAAAGTAATCTAAACCATGACTTTTCTTTTTCGGGGGAGCGACCCCAAAATAAAGTGACCGGAACAAGTTGAACGTCCAATGGGTCTATATCGGAATTTTTATTGCTCTCGGCAATGGTCTTGACGATTTGTTTGAGCCGATTAGTGACCATAGGGGTTTGGCGTTTTTTAAACCAGTTTCCTTGACGTTCATACAAGAAGAAAAAAGAGCGCCTAACCGAGTTTTCATTGAGTTTGAGTTGTGCTTGGGCAGAAGGGAGTCCAGACTTAATGCAGCTGTTTTCGAGGACGAGACGAGCAGAGAGTGAGCTGTATTGTAAAACATAACAAACCGGCTTGTTCGGGTCTATTTTAAGGCTTTCCGTGTCGGCACCTTTTACTTCAACGCGAACCCACAAGAATAGAATTTTTCTTAGCAGGCTAAATAGTAAAGAACTTAATCCGAAAAAATGACTCATAAACTAAGGGTCTCCGTTTAGTTCAATTATGTGCAGTACCGGGTTGCTCTACTACAAGCATTCAGCGTCTTAACTTCTGTATATGGGCTGAATCATGTAATCGAGTTGTCGAGCAGTATATGTTGGTGGGCTAGTTTATAGGCAAGCCTGCCCCAAGGCAAAATTCACTTGTTTGCTGTCGGCCATAAATCACAGCTCTGTGGCTGCTTTATCTCAAGTCTTTCACATATTTGTAACCGCAAGGTTAAATCTGTGGGGCAAAAGATTACTACCTTGAAAGCTTTGCTGAAAACACTTGAAATTAAAGAGTACGCTCTCTATATTTTCCTGCCGGGCCTTACGATCAGAGAAGACCCGTCGACTCGCATTGTAGAAGAGTCTGTCGTGAGTCAATATGTTAATCATAACAATATGAATCTAGAGTTAATTCAATTCAGAGTAAACCATGATACAAGTTTCCAATCTTACTAAAAATTTTGATGACTTCTGCGCTGTAAATAATATCAGCTTTACTGTCAAACCTGGTGAAGTCTTAGGGTTTCTAGGGCCAAATGGCGCAGGTAAATCAACAACAATGAAGATCCTGACAGGGTTTTTGGCACCCAGTGAGGGGCAGATAGCGGTAATGGGACATGATGTTTTATCGGACCCGATTGCCGCCAAGAAAGAAATTGGTTATCTGCCTGAAGGTGCACCTGCTTATGCAGATATGACGGTTATCGCATCACTAAGGTTTATCGGTCAGGTGCGAGGTTTTTCTGGGGCTCAGCTGCAGACCCGAATTGACCAGGTTGTGGAAAAGGTCGCGTTGGAACCGGTTCTGAACAAGAAGGTAGAAAACCTGTCGAAAGGTTATTGCCGCCGTTTGGGGATCGCCCAGGCCTTGATTCATGATCCCAAAGTGCTAATTCTGGATGAGCCGACTGATGGCTTGGACCCAAACCAAAAACATCAGGTTCGACAGTTAATCCACGATTTGTCAGAAGACAAGATTGTTATTGTCTCGACGCATATACTTGAAGAGGTGAGTGCGGTTTGTTCTCGTGCCATGATTTTGGCTCAAGGAGCCATCGTCTTTGATGGAACGCCTGAAGAACTAGCTGCCATGTCAGAGCATCATAACGCGGTGACAGTCAGGCTTTCAGAACATAATGAAGACATTATCAGACAGCTGCAAGCTTTACCGCAGGTTGAATCAGTTGATAGTGACTCGACAGGTTCAATCAAGGCTTACCCAGTGAATGGGCAGGCGATTCTTGCACCAATTAACTCCGTGTTACATGCCGCCAATTGTCAGATAGAAGAACTGCATGTCGAGACGGGGCAGTTGGATGATGTCTTTAGGAAGGTAACAATCGAAGCAGAGCAGGCTGCTCGTACGGGAGGTCGCTCATGAACGTCATGAATATTGTATTAAAAAGGGAGTTGGCGAGTTATTTCTCAACGCCTGTCGCTTATATCTTTATCGTTATATTTCTAATGCTCAGTGGTGTGTTTACTTTCTATTTGGGGCATTTCTTTGAGCAAGGTCAGGCTGACCTTGGGGCTTTCTTTAACTTCATTCCCTGGCTATATCTTGTTTTGGTGCCTGCAGTGGCGATGCGCTTATGGTCTGAGGAACGTCGCAGTGGCACCATTGAGTTGCTAATGACTTTACCTCTATCTACTTTGGAGCTGGTGGTTGCCAAGTTTCTTGCGGCGTGGCTTTTTATCGGTCTGGCTTTGCTTTTGACCTTCCCTTTATGGATAACCGTTAACTATCTTGGGGAGCCTGATAATGGCGTGATTTTCGCTGGATATATTGGTTCATGGCTAATGTCTGGTGGTTTTTTGGCGATAGGTTCATGCCTGTCAGCAACAACGAAAAACCAGATAATTGCCTTTATTCTAACCTTGGTGGTGTGCTTTCTAATGGTGGTAGCAGGGTTTCCAATTGTTCAGGATGTTTTCTCGTCTTGGGCGCCGTTGTGGTTGGTTGATGGCTTCGCTAACCTAAGCTTCCTGACTCACTTCGATGCGATATCCCGTGGTGTTATTGATTTGCGCGATTTTGTTTATTTTCTTGTGCTCATTTCGGCCTGGCTCTATGCCACTGTTTTGGTCGTTGATATGAAGAAAGCGGATTAAGGGGAGATAGACATGACTAATTTAAAATCATCTAAAGGTTTATTGATTGTATTTATTGCCATGTTTGTGGTGATTCTCGTGAGCTCCAAACTGCTAAGCGGTGTTCGCTGGGATTTGACTGAAAATGGTTTGTATACCTTGTCTGACGGCACTAAGAAAATAATTAAAAGTCTTGATAAGCCCGTGAACTTAACCTTGTATTTTTCTGATAAAGCGAGTTCACAGCTTCCTGCTTTAAGGACTTATGCTCAAAGAGTCGAAGAATTGTTGCAAGAGTATGTAGGTCTATCTGACGGGAAGCTCAGCTTCGAAAAAGTAGATCCTGTGCCTTTCTCGGAAGCTGAAGATGAAGCTTCCTTGGCTGGCTTGCAAGGCGTGCCAGCAGGTTCCCGAGGTGACGAAATTTACTTTGGCTTGCGTGTACAGAATGAAGACGGCGCAGAAGAAGTGATTCCATTTATGCAGCCAGACAAAGAGGCATTCCTTGAGTATGAATTGACGCGTTTGATCTCGTCTCTGTCAAAGACGGCTTTGCCTAAAGTCGGAATTTATAGTGGCGTGGAAATCAATGGCGGCTTTGATTATATGACTCGACAGACACGTCCAGCTTGGTCGATTGTCGAATATATGCAGGAAGGCTTTGAACTGGAATGGATAGAAGACAATGCCACCGAAATTCCTGAGGTGGATGTGCTCTTGCTTGTTGCACCTCAAAACCTTTCAGATAGTTTGTTGTTTGCGATAGATCAGTTTGTCCTGAAGGGTGGGAGAACCTTGGTATTTCTCGACCCGTACTCTGAGGCACTTGCCGGACAAAGCGGAATTCCTTCTGTACAACGTTCAGATCTTAATAAGTTGCTGCCTGGCTGGGGTCTCCAGTTGCGCGAAGATGTGATCGTGACTGACTTCGCAAACTCTATGGTTGTCGGGCTTGGACAGAACCGAAATCCGGTGCGACATATTGGCTTGTTAGGGATGGACCCGAGCACGGCGAGCTCAGGCGAAGACATTGTCTTGTTCGGATTAGAGAGCATGAACTGGTCTTCAGCGGGTATCCTGGATAGTCTTGAAGACCGTCAGACGGAAGTGAATGTCTTGTTATCGAGCAGTGAACAGTCAATGCCACAAAAAGCTGAGCTCTTAACAAATCTGCAAGACCCTCAAGACTTATTGAATGACTTTGAACCAACGGGCGAGCGCTATGCCCTTGCTGTAAGAGTTTCAGGGAAAGCGAAGACCGCTTTTCCTGAAGGTGTAACAGTGCAGAAGCAGATCTTATCTGATAGCGATGAGCCAAATGCTGAGGGCGACTCTTTGGATGCCGAAGAGGTTCAGAAAACCGAAACAGTTAGCGAAACGCTTTTACCGGAAATAAGCGAAGGTGAGGCGCTTAACTTGATGATTGTTGCGGATTCAGATCTACTGACAGATCGACTGTGGATTCAGGTTCAGAATTTCTTTGGTCAGCAGATTGCCACGCCTTGGGCCGATAATGGTAGTTTCCTGGTTAATGCTCTGGAAAACTTTTCGGGGCATCCGGAGCTAATTCAAATTCGTAGTCAGGGGCGCTTTAATCGTCCTTTTGATAAAGTTGAAGATATACGTATGGCGGCTGAAGAGCGCTTCCTGGAGCAGCAAGAGTTGCTCGAAGAAGAGCTTCAGGCAACTGAGAGTAAGCTGATGGATCTGGAGCGTTTACGGGGTGAAGGTGATGGTGCTCTATTTACTGATGAGCAAGCCCAAGAGTTAGAAAGCTTTCAGGTTGAGAAGCTTAAAATTCGTAAACAGTTGCGAGATGTTCAGCATCAGTTGGACCAGGATATTGAAAACTTGGGTACGCGTTTGAAGTTGATTAATATCTTTTTAGTGCCTGTACTAGTTTGCTTGTTTGCGCTATTTGTCGCAATGCGCAAGCGTTCTGTGCAGCGCTAAAAGGCCTCACCCTTTGACACAGTCGCCCGCTGCTCGCTCGATTCTGGTACTAGATTCCGGAGTAGGGGGCTTGAGTGTCTGCCAATCGATTCTGGCGACAATGCCAGAGTTGCAAATTATCTATTTTGCAGACGACGCTTACTTCCCTTATGGTTTGTTGCCGGAGCAGGTGCTTCGGCAACGCTTAAGAGAAGTTGTCTCGGCAATGTTGCTCCAACATAAGCCAGAGCTGGTTGTTCTGGCTTGTAATACTGTTAGCACCCTAGTCCTGCCGGATTTACGGGCGGAGTTTGATGTGCCCTTTGTCGGCGTTGTACCCGCTATAAAGCCCGCAGCCCAGATGACCCAAAGCGCGGTGATAGGGTTATTAGCGACTCCGGCAACGGTTAAGCGCCAATATACAGATCAATTAATTAAGGACTATGCAAGTCATTGTTGCGTGGTTCGAATTGGTAGCAGTGAGCTTGTTGAACAAGCCGAAATGCACTTGTCGGGTTACCCAGTTGATCAAGCACTTCTTGCTCGAGTGCTGGCACCGTTTAAACAAGAAGTCGATGGCTCAAGGGTAGATGTGGTTGTCTTGGGATGTACTCATTTCCCTTTACTTAAAGATCAGCTTAGTGCCTTGCTTCCCCAGGTAAGCTGGGTAGATTCCGGTGAAGCGATTGCAAAGCGAGTGCAGCATTTGTTGGCTGGTGAGCAGGGGGTTATTCCAGGGCAAGATCTCTCTACAAAGAACGCGATTCATCAGATTTATTTTTCTGAGATGACGCCTAATGAAGAGGTGTTCTCGGAATCATTACAAGCCTTGGGCTTAGCTCAATACCAGCTTCACTGTTTCTCGGCCAGTATGGACTGAAATGCGGGTTGGCCCAGTACGCTAAAAGTCTGCTCTTTACAGAGCTTCAAACCCTTCTTTTCAAGTAGGTCTGCGTAATTGTAAAGGCCATGAATAGCATTGCCTGCGACCGCAAAGAAAGCCGTTGCGGCGGTTAGCCAGTAGGCTTGCTGAGCAGTCTTTTGAAATATATTGCCACTGGCAGTTTTAAAATCACCAATAATCACGTAGCCACCTGGTTTACACAGTTTGATCAGGTGGTCTAACACCGCATTCATTTTGTCTTTCTCAAATACTGTTAGAAAGAAGTTGGCAACCACGACATCATAATTAGCTTTTGCTTCATGCTTGAGTATGTCACCAAGGATAGGTTTAATATTGAGTGACTCCTTATCGGGGTGCTTCTCAATAAGTTTGAGGTTGGTATCCATCATTGTTGGTGATAAATCAATTAATGTCGATTCAGCACCGAGTTCAGCTGCTCTAATGGCATCATCACCTTGTCCCGCACCAGCAAATAAGACTTTACTACCAGTCTTGACGAGTTCTTCATCAAGCATCGCTAAGCGGCATTCCTGTATAGCATTGCCGCTATATAGTTTGCTTAAAGTGTCGTAGGAACGTCCAATTAATCTGTATTTGTCTAACATGGTTTGAGCTTTCAAAGAGAAGAGGCAGGTTTGACTATAAGGCTTTGCATTATTATGGATGTTCTGAGGAAAAAGGCCAGCTTATATCTCAATAAGCTGGCTCGCATTGTTGTTAATCTGTTCAAGTGCGTCACGGCCTGGAACGGCTCTACCAAAATAGAAGCCTTGAATCTCCTGGCAGCCCAAAGACTTTAGGTAACTTAGTTGAGTCTCGGTTTCGACGCCTTCGGCAACAATATTGAGTTTCAGGCCGTGGGCCATGGATACAATAGCATTAACGATGCAGGCATCATCGTGTGTATCTTCAATATCCTTGATGAAGGACTGGTCTACTTTCAAAGTATGAATAGGCAGTTTATGAATATAGTTCAGTGATGAATAACCCGTGCCAAAGTCGTCAATGGCAATGGTGACGCCATGCTCAGAGAGTTGTCTGAGTTTTTGAGTCATATTCTCAAGGTCGTTCATAATAACATTTTCAGTGAGCTCGATTTCGAGATTTCCGGGCGGGAAATCTGCCTGGCGCAAGCTGGATAGTAAACGCTGTACAAAGCGCGGGTGTTCAACCTGGAGAGGTGAGAAGTTTACTGATAAGCGAATGTCACTTTGGCCGCTGTCGATCCAGGATTTAATTTCTTTACAGGCCGAATGCAGTACCCAGTCGCTAATATCAGACATTAGTCGGGTTTCTTCGGCTAAAGGAATAAACTCGCCAGGATAGATTAGACCACGCTCAGGATGCTGCCATCTTACCAGCGCTTCAACACCGATGGTCTTACCTGTCTTGGCAGAAATTTGAGGCTGATAATAAACTTTGAACTGGTTACGTTCCAGTGCGTTTCTAAGGTCTCTTTCCAGGCTCAAACGATTTGAGGTGTGGATGGCCATATCTTCGCTGTAGTACTGGTAACCATCTTTACCGCGTCCCTTTACATGGTACATAGCAACATCGGCATTTTGGATGAGCTGGTCAACCGTGTTCCCGCCATTAGGGTAGACGGCAATACCAATACTTACGCCGACAAATACTTCATGCTCACCCAGGTCGAAAGGGGCTTTGAGTGTTGAAATGACTTTCTTGGCAATGGTTCTGGCATCTTCAGGCGAAGAAATTGATGGCAGAAGTAGGGTGAATTCATCTCCACCAAAACGAGATAAGGTATCACACTTTCTGACGCAGCTTTCAAGGCGAAGGGCCACAGACTGCAATAAGCGGTCGCCCATAGCGTGCCCCAAAGTATCGTTGACCACTTTAAAGCGATCCAGATCCAGGAACATGACGGCGACATGATTCTTGTTTCGTTTGGCCTGCGCGATAGAGATGTTTAGACGGTCTTTAAACAGCGCTCTGTTCGGGAGGCGTGTAAGAAGGTCGTGATAGGCCTGAAAGTTAATAAACTCTTCGGCTTCTTTTCGCTCGGTAATGTCACGAGCTGTTCCATAGGTGCCAATCACTTTGGTAAGCGTTTTCTTTTTTCCGGAAATGTCTGTAACTGAGGTTCTTACTTTACGCTCAATAGGGAAGAAAGTGACTTCAAAATAGCGCGCTGTATGGTCTGATTTTTTAGCTTTCAGGCGCAACTCTGAAGACCAGGTATCCTGTTTTTTACCGAACTGTTCCTCAAATAGATAGCTGGCACGCTCCAGGTCATTCTCTTCAATAATATCCAGGTAGTTTCGGCCGATTAAGTCTGTTTTCTTATAACCAAGAATGCTTTCTACTTTGTTGTTCAGAAAAGTGAATCGACCACTTTTGTCGAGCATGAAAACGATATCAGGAGAACTGTTAACGATGTAGCGGTGAAGTTCTTCAGATTTTTGTAGTCTCGATTGCATAGCGTGGTGTGCTTTTTCAAGCATCACCTTCTGCAGGGCGCTTTCCATGGTAGAAAGCAGTTCTTCAGGGTCATAGGGCTTACGCAAGTAATCATACGCGCCACGTCGTAAAGCTTTGCTTACCGCAGAAAAAGAAGACTCGCCGCTGACAACAATTGTTGCAACATCGATTTCTTTTTGAGTGATAAAGTCCATCACTTGATGACCATTGAGATCAGCCATATTCAGATCAAGAAGAACTAGATCAAAGTCTTCTGATGATAGCTTTTCACAGGCCTGCAGGCCACCATGTGCGCAAACAACTTGATAGCCTTTGTTGAGTAGAAGGTTCTCAAGACTTTTAAGTAGGCGATACTCATCGTCGACGATAAGAATGCAGGCTTGTTCAGTTTGCAGACTTAGATTCTGCTCTGTTTTTTGTATTTTCATGCTAACTCTTGACCACTACGTAATCACTACGTTCATTACTGCTCCATATTCCTCTCCTATAGTCGCTTCCATACACATGGACTATAGGCTTTCTTGAGGAAGAAAGATTTGAAACGTCGTTCCTTTTTCGTTGCTTCTACAACTAATGGTACCTTTAGCATCCCTGACGAGGTTTTTGGTAATACTCAGGCCCAAGCCTGAGTGTCCGTCACCTTTTGTTGAGGTAACAGGTTTAAAAAGGCTTTTTGCTATTTCTTCTGGCAGGCCTGGGCCTTGGTCCTTGATCAGGATTTCTACGTAACCCTGGCCATTAAGGTTGATATTGGCTGCCGTGCTGATAAAAATAATGCCGCCTTCAGGCATTGCTTCCGAGGCGTTTTTAATCAGATTTGTAATGATTTGCTTGAACTGGTTCCTTTTCGTGCCGATTCGCTTCAAGTCCTGATCTAAGTCTAGCTGATAGGAAGTGTCGTGCAAGACGAATAAAGAATGCTCATATAAGGTGCAAAGATTCTTGATTTCGGTATTAATGTCGACGCCGGACTGTGTTTCGACGGCTTCTTGTTTTAGGTCGCGTAAACGTAAAATAATCTGACTTGTTCTATTTAGTTCTTCTCTGACAATATCAAGCTCTTCAGCTAGCTCGTGTTGCTCGTAACTTTCTGCAGGCCCCGTTAGTTTGTTAGACAAAGAGACCAAATAGTTATTAATGATGTTTAAGGGGTTGTTGGCTTCGTGGGCTATTTCCCTGGCTCGCTGTGCCATAGCTTCAGTGCTGGCATCGCTCTCAATGCGTGTAATTTTTTCCGTGGTCTTACTGCAAGCCTGGGCCATTTCCTCGGTAAAGTACTTTAATAAACGTATTTGGTGTGAGCTTTGGCTCAGAGAGTGTTCACAGGCAATCACCAATACGCAAAATAAGTCTTCATGAGTCCGAATCGGACAGCAAACAATACCCGTGCTATTGAGTCCCCTAGTTATCTGCTGATCGACAACTGATAAGTTGTTTGAGTCATTGGCTGAGCTTGAGGCCTCAATATTGTGGTCAAGTGAGCACATTACCTGGTTTCTTGCGGCTGACTGCGCGACTAGGCTGCGCTCATTACTTAGTTTCACTTTAATAGGTACTTCATTGTCGCCATGTGCCTGGCCTGAAACGAGCTCTTTAGATTCGGGGTTAAACCAGTAGACTTCGCTTTGGCTAAAACCAAAAAGTAGCTCAAGGCTCGTGCGTAGTGACCTTCCTAGCTCATCTCGGTTTTGGGCGTGACTCAGTTCAGTGCTAACATTCTGGATAAGACCAATCTTTCGGACTTGCTCGGCCAGCTTTACTTGGGCTTTTTTATCGTTTTCACTATCTATGTCGGCTTGAATGTCTATTTCGATATTTAGAGTCTTGGCCATTTCTTTAACATCGCCTTCGACTTTAAAGACAATTTCTTTTAGTAGTGCGCTGTTTAGTTCAAATAATTGGTAACCCAAGTCTGCGAAACTGTCGCCTGAGAAATAATCCTGCTGAAAAGTGCCTAACTGGCTTGAAAGGTATATGAGCTTAACCAGGTGATGAGCATCCTGAATAGATTCAGGCTCGGCGTGATGGAACTCAATCGCATCAACAGCAAAGCTACTTAAGTTCCACTCTTTTGCGAGCCATGCTCCTATTTGAGTATGGTCAACTGAAAATGCTTCTTGCTCAAATTTACAGAGCTTATGAGTAAGAACCTCTGGCTTACTACGAAGTTCTGCATACTCTTGTGGAAAGTGACTGTCGAGAACCACCTCCCCGATGTTGTGAAGCAATGCAGTCAGATAGGCTTCATCAGGATTAGGGTAGCTGGTCAGGATCGCTAATGCTTTTGCAATTAAAGCTGTGCTCAGAGAGTGCTTCCAGAACTGTTTCAAAAAAACGAGGTGTTGACTCTTAAAGCCCGAGAAGAATTGTTGTACCGCCGCAGTGATAACAATCGTCTTGATTGTATCGGTACCCAAAACAAGTAGAGCGCGCTCAATACTTTTTATTTCGGTTCCGCGATTGTAGAACGACGAATTTGCCAGGGATATAACGCGTGCGGTGATCGCAGCATCATGACTAATTATTTGTGACATTCGCTGAAAGGTTGCGCCGTCTTCCTGACAAGCTTCCAGCATTTCAACCAATACATGAGGAAGAGAAGGTAGCTTATTTACCTTCAATTCGTTCATTATTTGTTGTGTGTTGTCTGTAGTCATGGCTTTTTATGATAAAAAATCGTCTTTTAAAGAACGTTATTATTGAGCATATATTAGACAATACTCTATACAAATTAAACATTTATTGCATTTTTTTTAAGTAATTGTTTAAAAGTGAGATTTGCTACTAGAAAAATACTACTTGGTTGTTGTGCGTGATTTGGTGTTTTATCTATCTTAAAGTCGGTAGAATGGGCGAGTTCATGATGTGCGCATGGTAATGTGTTTGTTTGAACCTAAAACGTATTGCCTGCAGGGCAAGCGCACTGAATTTAGTATTAAAACTGTTACCTTGAAAGGCCTTTTTGCGGTGATGCTAGACAAGAATAAAATACCCCGTGTAATCGCGATCACTGGCGGAAAAGGTGGTGTAGGTAAGACGAGTGTTT
>NZ_LWGJ01001076.1:0-6369 GCF_001635845.1 Oleiphilus sp. HI0132
CGACTTATGAATGACGATATTGAAACCATTACCGAACTCGCCAATCGACGACAATATTTTCGCGTTGAAAATAAAGCGTCCGTTGACATTGTTCCCAGAGCTGACAATCAAACTGCAGCGGAATGTTTTGAACTAAGCCCCGAGTTTGGTCTGATCTCTGAGTTTCAGCTATTGGATGTTGAATCAAAGCATCTACTCCGAACGCTGACAGATAAAGATAAAAACCTGGGGCAGTTTTTAAAAGTAATGAACAAGAAACTCGACGCCTTATCGAGAGTGCTGGCAATGAACAACCAGCAAAACTCAAATGACAACATTCAAACTGTTAACTTGAGTGAAGGAGGCTTGGCACTTAAGAGTGAGTCGGAATATACCAAAGGGCAAAGCGTCGCAATCAAGCTTATTTTACTACCCAGCTATAGCGGCTTAATACTTGAAGGCGATGTACTTTCATGTCGAGGATCGCAATCACCTTATGAGGTGCATATTGCTTTTACCGATATATCGGAAGCTCACCAGCAGTTGATTGCACGCCATATTATGCGAGTCCAAACCCAAAACAGAGCATCCACCCCCACTTCATAAGTCTATAGATTCTACTATGAGCAATATCAAAGCGATTCAACTTGGCCTTAGCCAACTCAACAAAGTTATTCTAGGCAAAGAGAATGAAATTAAGCTAGCCCTGACCTGCTTGCTTGCTAAAGGCCACCTGCTCATCGAAGACTTGCCTGGCATGGGGAAGACAACATTAGCACACGCTTTAGCAGGAACTTTGGGCTTAAGCTATCAACGCATCCAATTTACCAGCGACTTACTACCTGGTGACTTACTGGGCCTGAATATTTTTAACCGAGAAGACGGTAAGTTCCATTTTCACCCCGGCCCGATATTTTCCAACCTTGTACTCGCTGACGAGATCAATCGTGCCAGCCCTAAAACCCAAAGTGCTCTGCTCGAAGCAATGGAAGAGCGCCAGGTCACACAAGAAGGTGAAACCCGCGCACTCCCTGAGCCCTTTTTCGTCATCGCCACTCAGAACCCTAGCGACCAGTCAGGTACTCACGCGCTGCCAGAGTCACAATTAGACCGATTTATGATGCGCATATCACTAGGTTACCCAAGTGAAGACGCTGAAAAACAACTACTCAAAGGTATTGATCGACGCGCGCTGGCAAATCAATTACAAGCAGTGTTGAACGAGAATACTCTCAGCAAAATTCAAGCTCTAGTATCCAAAGTTCAGTGCTCAGACAGTATCGTCAACTACGTCTACCGGCTGGCAACATTGAGTCGTTTAAAAAGCAATGAAACACACGGTTTATCGCCTCGCGCAAATATATCTCTGATTCAAGCGGCTAAAGCCTGGGCACTTATTGAAGGCAGGGACCATGTTTTACCTGATGATATTCAGGCAGTCTTTCCAAGCGTCGCAGAACACCGCCTGTCTAACGGACAAGCAAAGCAAAGCAACCCTTTGAGCCAAAACATTTTAAAATCTGTTGATATTTTTTAAACTATCCCCATTAACAGTTTATTATTCTGCGAGCCCCTATATCTGTAGCCACGACCTATAGAGCTTGCTGAGCAGCATTTTTGCACAACATTATTTAGTACCAGTTTAAACACTTATCGTTGAAGGACATTTCTCATGAGCGAAGCAAAACACTCCAAAGTCATTATTCTTGGCTCAGGCCCTGCAGGCTATACAGCTGCAGTCTATGCAGCACGCGCCAACCTGAACCCAGTTGTGATTACAGGAATGCAGGCAGGCGGACAATTGACGCAAACAACCGACGTCGATAACTGGCCTGGAGATGCTGAGGGCGTTCAAGGTCCTGAATTAATGCAAAGAATGCAGCAGCATGCCGAGCGCTTCGAAACAGAGGTTATTTATGATCACATCAATAAAGCAGAACTAAGCCAAAAACCTTTTCGCTTAACGGGCGATTCTGGTGAATATACTTGTGACGCACTCATTATCGCCACCGGTGCTTCAGCGATGTATTTGGGCCTAGAGTCCGAAGAAACGTTTGCCGGCAAAGGGGTCAGCGCCTGTGCAACTTGTGACGGATTCTTCTACCGCAACCAGACTGTTTGTGTAGTTGGCGGCGGAAACACTGCCGTTGAAGAAGCGTTGTATCTATCCAATATCGCTAAAGAAGTTATATTGATTCACCGTCGAGACACACTTCGCTCGGAAAAAATTCTTCAAGACAAGCTTTTGGAAAAAGCTGAAAACGGTAATATTCGCATCGAGTGGAACCATACTCTAGAAGAAGTGCTGGGTGACGATGCAGGCGTAACTGGCGTGCGCGTCAAGTCAACCGAATCAGGTGAAGAAAAAGAAATACCAACAATGGGTGTCTTTATTGCTATCGGCCATAAGCCCAACACCGAGCTATTTGATGGCCAACTAGAAATGAATAATGGCTATCTGACCATAAAGTCTGGCCTCGAAGGAGGCGTAACAGGCACTAGCATCCCTGGCGTATTCGCCGCCGGTGATGTAACTGACCAGGTATACCGTCAAGCAATTACTTCAGCTGGCTTTGGTTGTATGGCTGCACTGGATGCAGAAAAGTACATCGACGCATTATAAGTATAACCCCCGGGCGGGTAAGCTTGACGCTTAACCGCCCTGCTCGCCTCAAAGGATATTGAATGGCCAACCTCCCCTGGCTGGATGCGAACGACGACTTCCCTCCCATTGAACAGGCTTTGCGCGACCCAGACGGCTTACTCGCTGCCGGAGGTGACCTTAGCCCTGAACGACTCATTCACGCCTATTCCCGCGGCATATTCCCTTGGTTCTCAGATGATCAGCCTATTCTTTGGTGGAGCCCCGACCCTCGCTGCGTTGTAATTCCTGATGAAGTACATATCTCCAAAAGCCTGAAGAAACACATTCGACAGAAACAGCCCAGGCTCAGCTTCGACCAAGCTTTCCCAGAAGTCATCAGACATTGCGCTCGACTCGATTCCGAGGAAGGCACCTGGATTACCGAAGAAATGGAAGAGGCATATTACGCTCTGCATGAACTAGGCGTTGCTCACTCGGTTGAAGTATGGGAAAACGAAGAACTTGTTGGTGGGCTCTATGGCCTAGCCATTGGCTGCTGTTTTTTCGGTGAATCAATGTTTTCATTAAAGCCCAATGCATCGAAAGTTGCCTTCGCATGTCTAAGCCAACAGCTGCATAAGTGGGGCTACGCTATTATTGACTGCCAAGTTGAAAACCCCCATTTACTAACACTCGGCGCAAAATGCATCGATAGGTCAGATTTTTTATCTATACTTAATAAAAATATTAAACGAAGCCCCTTACATTCCGAGTGGGCATTCGCCAATCAAGGCAACGGATAAAGCCCAAAGCTATGACACAACAACAAGAGCTGGCACTTTACGCGACCCCGGAGCACGATTGCAGCTACCTACCGGGCATGCAAGCAAGCACTGTCTTTGCCGACCCAAAAGTTATCATCGACACGGATACCTATAGCGAACTTTCAGCACAGGGTTTCCGTCGTAGCGGACAACATTATTACCGCCCTCACTGCACTAGCTGCCAAGCTTGCACACCAATACGCGTGTCTGCACCAAACTTTCAAAGAAGCAAAAGTCAGAAAAGGGTGTGGAATAAAAACAGCCAAGTGAAAGGTAAAATTCTTCCAGCTGATTTCCATGAAGACCACTACTTACTATATGAGAAATATATCCACAGCCGTCACGCGGATGGAGATATGTACCCGCCGAGCCGCGACCAATATAGATCGTTCCTGGTAAATGGTCACAGCACAACACAGTTCATAGAATTCTCTGAAGGCGACCATTTACTTGGCATTGCCGTTTGCGACCAACTTAATGACGGCCTTTCGGCCATTTACACGTTCTTTGACCCTGAGCTTTCGGCTAAAAGCCTAGGAACCTACGCCATTCTCTGGCAAGTGGAGGAAGCCAAAAATCGAGAGCTAAGTTACCTGTATTTAGGCTATTTTATTAAGGAATGTAAGAAAATGGCGTACAAAACAAAGTTTTCACCTTTTGAGGCCAGAATTGGTGATCAGTGGTATACAGAAGAACAGCTGATAAACATCAGAGACCAGCTACTGAGTTCTAGCGAATAATCCTCCAGCAACTTCTTTTTAGCCCCTCAAACCCGCCATAAGTGCAATTATTTTACTGATCAATAAACAAACATTTTGCGTAATCCTTCGGATTCAGGCAGAATGTCGCACTTTTCTAATAACGAGCTTTAATTCGAGGTGATAATTAGCCTCTTAAATTTCAGGCTTGTTGTAACTAAACGCTCAATTATTTATGAGGTTACGCTTTAATGGCGAAAGAAGATGTCATTGAAATGGAAGGGACGATTATAGACACCCTTCCAAACACCATGTTCCGTGTTGAACTAGAAAATGGCCATATTGTAACGGCTCATATTTCTGGCAAGATGCGTAAGAACTATATTCGTATACTGACTGGTGACAAGGTTAAAGTTGAAATGACGCCTTACGACCTAACTAAAGGCCGTATCACCTACAGAGCTCGCTAGATTATTTCGTCTGGGCTCGCGCTCATTCGCTTAAGCGAGACTTTATAGTCATAAAAAAAGGGTAAGAACCATGTTCTTACCCTTTTTTTCGTCAATAACAACCCTTAGGCTGGCTCTTGCTCATAATCAAAGACAATCTCATTATCTCGAAGATTAATATGGACATCGCCACCTTCAGCCAAACTACCAAAGAGAATTTCTTCTGCTAACGGTTTCTTGAGGTCTTCCTGAATCAGACGAGCCATTGGTCTAGCACCCATAGTTTCATCATACCCCTTCTCTGCAAGATAGAGCTTCACTTCATCATCAACATGCAGCACAACGTTCTTCGCATCCAGCTGTACTTGTAATTCCATAAGGAACTTGTCGACAACATAGCAAACTGTTTCTCTCGATAATGAAGCAAACGGAATAATGCCATCCAAGCGATTTCTAAACTCTGGCGTAAATACCTTATTCAAAGCTTCCATACCATCTGAAGAATGGTCTTGCTCATTAAAACCAATTGAGCGTCTACTAATTACTTCCGCACCAGCATTGGTTGTCATCACCAACACGACATGCCTAAAGTCAGCTTTGCGGCCATTGTTATCGGTTAAGGTGCCGTGATCCATAACCTGCAACAACAAGTTAAAGACTTCTGGGTGCGCCTTTTCAATCTCATCAAGCAATAAAACGCAGTGAGGATTCTTATTGACCGCTTCGGTCAATAAGCCACCCTGATCATAGCCAACGTACCCAGGAGGCGCACCAATCAAACGACTGACGGTATGTCGCTCCATATACTCCGACATATCAAAGCGAACCAACTCAATACCTAATACAGTTGCTAACTGCTTAGTTACTTCAGTCTTACCAACACCGGTAGGACCAGAGAACAAGAATGCACCATCAGGCTTCTCAGGCGACTTCAAACCGGCGCGAGAAAGCTTGATTGCCGTTGATAAAGACTCGATTGCCTTATCTTGACCAAACACTAGCATTTTAAGATCGCGCTCAATATTCTTAAGCATATCTTTATCAGAACTTGTCACGCTACGAGGAGGAATTCGCGCTATTTTAGCCACCACATCTTCAATATCCTCGACATCAATCAAGTCACAGCGCTGATCAGCTTCTTTCAAACGCTGACTAGCACCCGCCTCGTCTATCACATCGATGGCCTTATCAGGCATATGACGATCAGTAATATAACGTTCAGCCAGCTCTGCTGCGGAGCGCAATGCTTCATCCGTATACTTGAGTTCATGATGTGCTTC
The DNA here is from genome assembly GCF_001635845.1 of Oleiphilus sp. HI0132. Lineage (NCBI taxonomy): Bacteria > Pseudomonadati > Pseudomonadota > Gammaproteobacteria > Oceanospirillales > Oleiphilaceae > Oleiphilus > Oleiphilus sp. HI0132. Next base: position 5,815 of record NZ_LWGJ01001076.1, read on the forward strand.
AAACTGAGGTTTCAGACCTCGCAGAATTTTTATCGTATCCTCAACATCCGGCTCATTTACATCTATCTTCTGGAATCGACGCGCCAATGCGCTATCTTTTTCGAAGATGCCTCGGAACTCAGTGAACGTAGTCGAACCAATACAACGAATCTCACCAGAACTAAGTAGTGGCTTCAGCAAATTAGATGCATCCATAACGCCACCTGAAGCAGAACCCGCACCAATGATCGTATGAATTTCATCAATAAATAAAATAGCATGATCTCGCTTCTTCAGCTCAGCTAGCAGAGCCTTAAAACGTTTTTCAAAATCACCACGGTATTTGGTTCCTGCTAATAAAGCACCAAGATCTAAAGAATAAACCTCAGCATCAGATATAATTGCTGGAACATTTCCATCAACAATCTGCTTAGCTAAACCTTCAGCTATCGCCGTTTTACCAACACCCGCCTCCCCTACTAACAAGGGGTTATTTTTACGGCGACGCGACAGTATCTGTACAACTCTATCAACCTCTTTCTCGCGACCAATCAGTGGGTCAATGCGACCTAAGCT
>NZ_LWGJ01001077.1:0-3881 GCF_001635845.1 Oleiphilus sp. HI0132
CTGGGTATTCCGCTATCGATCGGGTATTTCATTTGCGCTGTGGCGGTTATCCCTATTGTGATCCGGGGGATTACCACTATTTCGCGTTTTCAAGTCGGGACGCAAACTCTGTGGTTACTATTACAAATCGCGGCAATCGCTACCGTGATCATTGTCGAATATGATACTTTGCCTGCTTGGACAGACTATCAGCCAAAGGGCCTTAGTAATGCAGGTGAATTCAATTGGCTATTGTTCGGCGCCGCTGCTTCAGTATTTTTTGCCTTGGTTGCTCAGATTGGTGAGCAGGTAGACTATCTACGCTTTCTTCCTCCTAAGACTGAACAGAATAAGAAAAAGTGGTGGTTTTGGTTGGTCTTATCAGGGCCAGGCTGGATCTTTATCGGTTTGCTGAAAATGCTCTTTGGCTCCTTTATCGCTTATATTGCGATTACAGAAGGGGCTACTTATGTGGTCGCCAGCGACCCGACTTATATGTACGAACGTGTATTTAATTACCTGACTAACTCACCGTCAATGTCGCTTATTTTAGCTGCGGTTATGGTGATTATCTGCCAGATGAAGATCAACGTAACGAACGCTTATGCCGGGTCGATAGCTTGGTCTAACTTCTTCTCGCGGGCAACTCACAGCCACCCTGGGCGGGTTGTTTGGTTGGTCTTCAATGTGACAATTGCTTTGATTCTGATGGAGTTAGGTGTGCATGAGGCACTCGAAGCAATTTTGGGGGTTTTCGCTATTGTCGCAGTGAGTTGGCTAGGCTCGCTTACTGCAGACTTATTGATTAACAAACCACTTGGGCTCAGCCCCTCTTATATCGAGTTTAAGCGAGGTCACCTCTATGATGTTAACCCGGTTGGTACTGTTTCAATGGTGGCTGCCTGTATTCTTGGTTTAGCTGCATATCTTGGGGTGTTTGGCGAGACAAGTAAGAATCTTAGCCACTTTATTTCTTTGTTAGCCTGTTTCATCTTTGTGCCACTGATCGCTTATATTACCAAAGGAAAGTATTACTTAGCGCGACAGTCCCCAGAGCTTATTCCCATTATAGAGGAAGCGAAAACCAGAGCTTCGTCGGGTGCTGCACCGTCACCATACCCGTCTATTGGACCGACGCTTACCTGCGGCGTCTGTGACAATGACTTTGAAGTGGAGGACATGAGTTATTGTGGCGTTTATGCTCAGCCTATATGTTCGCTCTGTTGTTCCCTCGATGTGCGTTGTCTAGATAGCTGCAAACCTCATGCTAGGCTTTCTCGTCAGGTGGTGAATTTCTTAAGGCGCTTTATGCCAGGCAAGTTAGTGCGTTCTACGAATTCAAGGCTAGGGCGTTTTGCTGGGCTGCTTATTATTACGAATATGATCAACGCCGCGATGCTGGCCTTGGTTTATGAGCATATGATGCCTTCTGCGATTGCCGATCAGGAGGTGCTAAAGCAAAGTCTGATCACACTGTTCTTTATTTTCTTGATCGTTACGGGTGTGATTTCCTGGCTGTTTCTCTTGGCGCACGAGAGCCGGGTGGTAGCCCAAATTGAGTCCAATCGGCAAACACGTAAGCTGATGCGAGAAATCCAAGCTCATGAGAAAACCGATCTGGAATTGCAACAAGCCAAAGAGCATGCAGAGCAAGCGAATGACGCCAAGAGTCGCTATCTATCTGGGATCAGTCACGAGCTGAGAACCCCGCTTCAATCGATACTCGGCTATGCGCAATTACTGACTGACAAGCAGGACCTTGATGATGCACAGTCTCGAGGCTTGAATATCATTCATCGCAGTGGCTTGCATCTGGCAGATTTGATTGAAGGCCTGCTTGATATATCAAAGATTGAGGCTGGGCGCTTGGACTTGTTTCGGAACAAGGTTCAGTTACCTGAATTGCTCGATCAGCTTGCCAGTATGTTTCAAATGCAGGCTAAGAACAAAGGGATTGAGCTTAACTTCAATATAGAAGGGCGATTGCCGAAAATGGTGATGGCAGATGAAAAGCGCTTGCGCCAGGTTTTGATCAATGTTTTGTCTAATGCTGTGAAGTATACACAAGAAGGTTCAATCGACTTTACGGTGAAGTACCGTTCTCAGGTGGCAGAATTCATTATCAAAGATACCGGGCCAGGGATAGAGGCTTCCTACCTTGCACGTATATTCGAACCTTTTGAAAGGGTGCGTAATACACATACACCGAATGTGCAGGGGACAGGTCTTGGTTTGACTATCGTGAAGCTCTTAACTGAAGTAATGGGTGGAGAGTTACAGGTCGACTCAGAACTTGGGAAGGGCAGTTGTTTTAAGGTGAGCTTAATGCTGCCCTGGGTGAACAATACTCAGCAGGTAGAAGAAGCCGTTAAGGCCAAGATAGTTGGCTACGAAGGTTATCAGCGAACTATCTGTTTGGTAGATGATGACCCGGTTCTAAGGGGCTTCTTGTCAGACTTACTCATTCCACTGGGCTTTACTACCTTAGAGGCTTTTGATGCACCATCTTGTATGGCGCTATTAGATACGGCCAAGCCAGATCTATTTGTTCTCGATGTCTCGATGCCTGGCAAAACAGGTTACGAATTGGCTGATGATTTACGTAGTGAGGGAATTAGTGTTCCGATTTTAATGCTCTCTGCCAATGCACAAATGCCATCGAGCGACTACATTGCCACGGCCAGCTATTCTGATTATTTGATTAAACCGATTAACAATGCGGCTCTGTTAGATAAGCTAGCTGAGCACCTGGGCTTGCACTGGATATCGCAAAATGAAAGTGAAGATTTCGACTCGGTTAAAGTCTTGTCTAAAGAGCGCGATGGTAACCCTGAAGAAGCACAAACTAGTGACGCCTTCGTTATTCCCAACGACCCCTTAATTCGTGAGCTAAAAGCCTACGCCGAAATGGGCTACCGAAAGGGTGTCGTGCAAACTTTAGCTCAGGTAGAATCAGCTAAGTTACTACCGGAGCCATTTATGCAGAGCCTGTTTGCTATGAGTGACAGTTTCCAGTTCGACCAACTTGCGCAAGCCTTAAGAGATTAAATGATGACGCCTTTAAGCCAGACCGATACTGTGTTGGTTGTTGATGACTCCCCCGATGCTCTGAGCATGATTAACGATGCCTTGGAAGCGGAAGGAATGGACGTGCTGGTTGCTCTGGAAGGCAAGCAAGCCCTAACGATCGCTAAGCGCATTCGGCCCGATGTAATACTGCTCGATGCAGTCATGCCCGTAATGGATGGCTTTGAGACCTGTCGCCAGCTAAAGCAAAATGCAGACCTCGCAGATATTCCCGTTATTTTCATGACGGGTTTATCTGATACTGATGATATTGTTCGAGGCTTGGAAGTGGGTGGTGTTGATTACCTGGTTAAACCCATCAACCCGACAGAATTGCTAGCGCGTATGAAGGTGCATTTGAGCAATGCGCGTTTAACCAAGAGTGCGCAAAGTGCCTTGGATAGCACTGGGCAGCATCTCTTCACGGCTGACGAAAAAGGCATTGTTCGCTGGGCCACCCCGCAAACCTATGCTTTGTTTGCCAAAGCTAATATCTCTCCGACAGATGGTTCTGAGGCGTTTACAAAAATGCTTTCTCAATGGTTGGCTGGGTCTCCGCAGGACGGGGATAGTCTAAACTTAGAAGCACTAGAATATCCTTTATCTCTGAAGAGGGTAGGCAAACATTCCAATGGCGACCAGCTAATTAAACTGATTGACGGGAACAAGCCAACAGAAGCTGCTTTATTAAAAGCAAATCTCGATTTAACTGAGCGAGAGGCGGAAGTTTTGTTTTGGATAGCGAATGGGAAAACTAACCGCGAAGCAGCCGAAATTCTATCGATGAGCCCTCGAACGGTGAATAAACATTTGGAAATGATCTTTCCTAAACTTGG
>NZ_LWGJ01001078.1:0-1932 GCF_001635845.1 Oleiphilus sp. HI0132
ATAAGCTGATTCTAGTTATGCCGGAGTCAATGTCTATAGAACGTCGAAAGTACATGACAGCTCTGGGTGCCGAGCTCGTACTAACACCAAAAGAAAAAGGCATGGGCGGTGCAATTGAAACAGCTGCCGAACTAGTTACAAAAGGCAGTAATCACTGGATGCCACAACAATTTACCAATGCTGAAAATGTTGCGATCCATCGCCGTACTACTGCGCAAGAGATTATTTCCGATTTCCCCGATGGTCTTGATTATCTGATTACCGGTGTTGGCACTGGCGGTCATATCACTGGCTGTACAGAGGAACTTCGTAAAGCCTTCCCTTCTATACAATCCTACGCAGTTGAACCCGAAAAGTCCGCAGTGATCAGTGGTTGCGAAAAAGGACTGCATCGCCTTCAAGGTATCGGCGCTGGCTTTATTCCTGACATCATGAACACTGAGATACTGACAGGAACAATTCAAGTATCTGAAAAAGACTCTTTCGACATGGCACGTGAGTGTGCAAAGCAGGAAGGGATTTTTGTAGGTATTTCTTCTGGCGCTACCTTAGCCGCAGTTAAAAAGAAGGAAGCTGAATTTACTCCTGGCAGCCGCATCGTGATTTTCAGTTATGATACTGGCGAACGCTATTTATCGATCGAAGATCTGTTCTAGACCTTGAACCATGAGCGGGGCTTACGCCCCGCTTTGAAATATCCTGGAAATCAAAGCCTATCTTAGTTATTTGGCTTAAACCCGACAGACTTAAGCGGGGACGAGAAGAACTCATCAGCACTCAAGGGCTTGTCAAATAGATATCCCTGCCCAATCTCACAACCCAACTCTTGCAAGAAAGCCATCTGCTCAACTGTTTCCACACCTTCAGCCACCACCTTCAAGTTCAAAGTATGTGCCATAGCAACAATTGCCGCCGTGATCTGCTTGTCATCATTATCGTTGGGTAAGTCCATAATAAATGCACGGTCGACCTTGAGTTTATCCAGAGGGAGCTGCTTAAGATAGTTAAGAGAAGAATATCCCGTACCAAAGTCATCAATTGCAATGGTTAGTCCCAAAGACTGCAACTCTTTCAATAAGGAAATCGCATGCTTAATATCGGTCGCTAACAAGGACTCAGTCACCTCAAACTCTAGGTTCTCGGGGTTAACACGGTGCAAAGAAATTGCCTGAGTAATATCGTTAAGTAAGTCAGGATCACTAAACTGGCGAGCTGACAAGTTGATCGACATTTTAACATCACATAGTCCGCGCTGCTGCCAATCGGCACACTGGCGGCAAGCTTCATGAATAATCCACTTACCAATGGGAATAATCAGACCGTTATTCTCTACCATATCGATAAAGAAAAATGGCGATAACAGACCGCGCTTAGGATGCTGCCACCTTAATAGAGCTTCGCAACCAATCAGCTTTCCGGTACTCAAATCCATTTGCGGTTGATAGTGCAATACAAACTCTTCCCGTTCGACAGCATGGCGCAACTCTTCCTCCAAGGCCATACGCGAGTCAGCATCTTTATGGAGCTGGTGATTGAAGATATGGTAGCTATTCTTACCTGAGGCTTTGGCTTGATACATCGCTAGATCGGCATTTTGCAACAAGGTTGCAGCGGATACACCATCCAAAAGCGACAATGTGATGCCAATACTCGATGATACAGAAAGGCGCCTTCCCTCAATCGCAACGGGCTCTTCCAGCACTCTCAGCACCTTTCTTGCAAGCTCAACAACCTTCTTTTCACTGTGAACACCACTAAGCACAAGGCAAAATTCATCGCCACCGGTACGCGCTGCAATATCAATATCAGAAACACAACTTTTAAGTCGGTCGGCAACCACAGACAATAAGTTATCACCAACCAGGTGCCCTAGGGCATCATTAATGTGTTTGAAGTTATCAAGGTCAAGGTAGAGAAACGCAAACTTTCGCT
>NZ_LWGJ01001079.1:0-885 GCF_001635845.1 Oleiphilus sp. HI0132
AAATGCTGACTGGCCGCGATGCAGCTCATAAGAAAATGACTGAGATGCTAGCCAATGGTGAAGAGCTGCCAGTAGATTTGAAAGGCCGCTTTATATACTACGTTGGGCCTGTTGATCCGGTTCGTGAGGAAGTTGTTGGCCCTGCTGGCCCGACTACGGCAACACGTATGGATAAATTTACACATACCATTCTTAAAGAAACTGGCCTGATGGGCATGATCGGTAAAGCCGAGCGTGGCCAGGTGGCGATTGATGCGATTAAAGAATACGGATCAGTATACTTGATGGCAGTGGGTGGCGCGGCTTACTTGGTGTCAAAAGCAATCAAGAATGCTGAAGTGGTTGCCTTCCCTGAACTAGGTATGGAAGCTATTTATGAATTTGATGTGGTTGACATGCCAGTATCAGTTGCCGTTGATAGTCAGGGTATTTCAGTTCACCAGACTGCGCCAAAAGAATGGCAGGCGAAGATCATTGCGGCAAAGTCTGAATAAGAGATAAGCTTGAATTATCTCAGACCTATCTATAATAAAGAGAGTCTTCGTGGCTCTCTTTTTTATTTTNAGCGCCTATGTCTGAATACAAATTAGTCCTTAAACGATTGTGGAAGCAGTAAAATATTATGGAACAAACCTATCGTCTTGTCGTTTCTTGCCCTGACCGTACTGGTATAGTCGCAAAAGTCAGTAACTTTCTGGCAACTTATAATGGTTGGATCACTGAAGCGAGTTACCATGCCGACCAGAAGAACGGCTGGTTTTTTATGCGCAATGAGATCAAGGCGAGTTCGATTCCTTTTGATCTGGAAAACTTCAAAACAGTGTTTGAACCCATTGCCAAAGAGTTTTCCATGTCATGGAGTATTAGCGATTCTAATACTAAGAA
>NZ_LWGJ01001080.1:0-801 GCF_001635845.1 Oleiphilus sp. HI0132
TGTGCGTTTTAGTTAAGTGAACTCTGGGTGCCATACCATCTTCTTGAGCTTGCAACCAACGAACCGCGCATAGACACCAGGTATCGCCGGGATTCAAGCCGGGAAAGCCGTATTCAGGCACTGGTGTAGACAGGTCGTTCCCTTTAAACCTGGAATATTCTAAGAAGTCTTTAGACGCTTCGATACAAACCGTATGTGAACCTGTGTCTGCTTCACAGGTATTACATTTTCCATCTCGATAATACCCTGTGACGGGGTCGCTTCCACATAGTTCCAAGACTTCGCCAAGTACATTTACTGATTCGTCCATATCCATATTGCTTCTCCGCTTACTAACTGTTTAAGCTTTTGACTATTGATGCATTCATCGCATTGAGCCTTAGTCTTCCAAATGTCTAACCGAATAATACATGGATATGTTGATAATGTTGCTTGTGCAATACGAATTTCTCTTACCATGCTTGTCTCTCAAAAAATAACCATAGCTTTCAACCCAGCCTATTGGCACAATCCACTCCCTAGATTAACGCGATACTGAGGTGTACATGCCATTTTCTAAGCTTGGATTAAGCGATCCCATTCTAAAGGCCATCACAGACAAAGGCTACACCGAACCAAGCCCTATTCAATGTAAAGCTATCCCAGCTATCATAGCTGGCAGAGATGTGGTCGCGGCATCTCAGACCGGTACAGGTAAGACAGCGAGCTTTGTGCTGCCATTGCTTGAAAAACTTAATGTTCCCTACAACTATCGCGGCAAGCGCATACGAGCATTAATTATTACCCCGACTCGTGAGCTGA
>NZ_LWGJ01001081.1:0-7249 GCF_001635845.1 Oleiphilus sp. HI0132
ATCGGCGATGTAGTAACAATTCAAGAGACGCGTCCTCTTTCGAAGACAAAGTCTTTCACGTTACTAAACATCGATGAAAAAGCATCTAACGTTTAACCCCTGGTAAGGTTTGGAGAACAACGATGATTCAGACGGAAAGTATGCTAGATGTGGCCGATAACAGCGGTGCGCGTCGAGTAATGTGTATTAAAGTGCTGGGTGGTTCACATCGTCGTTATGCACGAATTGGTGATGTAATTAAAGTCACTGTAAAAGAAGCTATACCTCGCGGCAAAGTCAAAAAAGGCGATGTCATGAGTGCTGTGGTAGTGCGTACGCGTAGTGGTGTACGTCGCCCAGATGGCTCTTTAATTAAATTCGATGGTAACGCTGCTGTGTTGTTAAACGCTAGTGATGCACCGATTGGAACTCGTATTTTTGGTCCTGTAACTCGTGAGTTGCGCGGCGATAAGTACATGAAAATTATTTCTTTAGCACCTGAAGTGCTTTAAGGACGAGAGGCCGGTTATGAAAAAGATCAAACGTGACGATGAAGTGATTGTCATAGCAGGCAAGGACAACGGTAAGCGTGGTAAAGTTAATCGTGTGATGAAGGATGGCCGTTTGGTCGTTTCTGGAATCAACATGATTAAGCGCCACACTAAGCCTAACCCAATGCTGGGTACGCCAGGTGGCATTGTTGAGAAAGAAGCGCCAATTCAGGCTTCTAATGTTGCGATTTTTAATCCAACAACCAACAAAGCAGACCGTGTAGGCTTCAAAGTCCTTGAAGATGGCAAGAAGGTACGTGTATTCAAATCTAACGACGAGCTCGTAGATAAGTAGGCAGGTAATAAACCATGGCAAATATGAAAGAAGTTTATAAAAGCGAAGTGGTACCTGCACTGCAAAAAGAGTTCGATTACAAGAGCATAATGCAAGTACCGAAAATTGAGAAAATTACCCTTAATATGGGTGTTGGCGAAGCGCTAGCAGACAAAAAAATGCTAGAGAACGCAATCGCTGATCTTGAGAAATTAGCTGGCCAAAAGCCAGTGACTACAAAAGCTCGTAAGTCAGTAGCTGGCTTTAAAGTTCGTGAAGGTTATCCGATCGGCTGTAAAGTTACTTTACGTGGCGAGCGTATGTGGGAATTTTTCGAGCGTTTAGTTGGTATCGCTATTCCGCGTATCCGCGACTTCCGAGGTCTAAACTCGAAGTCATTTGACGGACGTGGTAATTATTCAATGGGTGTTAAAGAGCAAATCATATTCCCAGAGATTGATTACGACAAAGTCGATAAGATTCGTGGTCTAGACATTACTATTACTACATCTGCTGCAACGGATGATGAGGGTCGAGCTTTGCTTCGCGCTTTCAACTTCCCGTTCAAAAAATAAGGGTAAGAAGCAATGGCTAAGATCTCAATGAAGCAGCGCGAACTAAAGCGCGAAAAAACAGTAGCCAAGTATGCTGAGAAGCGTGCGGAGCTAAAAGCAATTATCTCTAACCAAAATACTTCTGATGAAGATCGTTGGGAAGCTCAGAAACAATTGCAAAAGCTACCGCGCAACGCTAGTCCAAGCAGACTTAGAAATCGCTGTCAAGTGACAGGTCGACCACACGGCGTATACCGCAAGTTCAAACTTTCACGAATTAAATTGCGTGAACAGGGAATGAGTGGTAATGTGCCCGGCCTGAAAAAAGCAAGCTGGTAATACCAGTAAAGAAACGTTGGTAAGTACCATAACAAGCTGGTGGGGTTTCCTTCCGGCTTGTTTTTGATACTGCACAACTAAAAAGACTAGGAGTTCATACGATGAGTATGCAAGATACGCTTGCGGATATGTTCACACGTATTCGTAATGCACAGATGGCTGAGAAGCAATCTGTCACAATGCCTTCTTCTAAAATGAAGGTGTCAGTACTAGAAGTATTAAAGTCAGAAGGTTTCATCGAAGGCTTTAACACTGATGGTCAGGTAAAAGCACAGGTAACTGTTGATCTTAAGTATTTCGAAGGCAAGCCAGTCATCGAAGAAATTAAGAGAGCTAGCCGTCCAGGTCTACGCCAGTTTAAAGGTAAAGACGAGCTGCCAAGCATTCGCGGTGGTTTGGGTGTTGCCATTATTTCAACTTCGCAAGGTGTGATGACCGACCGAGCTGCGCGTAATGCCGGCATTGGTGGCGAAGTAATCTGCACAGTTTTCTAGGAGAAGGGCATGTCTAGGGTTGCTAATAGTCCAGTTCAGCTTCCTTCCGGTGTAGAAGTTAAGCTAACTGAGCAAGAAATTGAAGTAAAGGGCGGTAAAGGCACTTTATCTTTGGATCTTAATTCTGTTGTTACTGTAACGCAGGAAGGTTCAGAAATTAAATTTGCTGCTAAAAATGGCAGCAAGTTCTCACGAGCGATGTCTGGTACGACTCGCGCGTTGGTAAACAACATGGTTACTGGTGTAAGTACTGGCTTCCAGAAAAAGCTACAGCTAATCGGTGTTGGTTATCGTGTACAGATGCAGGGCAAGAAACTGAATCTGTCATTGGGTTTTTCTCACCCAGTCGAATACGAGCTTCCTGAAGGTATTAAAGCTGAAGCTCCATCACAGACCGAGATTGTTTTGTCAGGCGCTGACAAACAGTTGCTAGGTCAGGTTGCTGCTGAAATTCGTGCTTTCCGTCCGCCAGAGCCTTACAAAGGTAAGGGTGTACGCTTTGCTGACGAACATGTCAGACGCAAAGAAGCTAAGAAGAAATAGGTGAAGCTATGAGCATTAAGAAAGAATCAAGACTACGTAGAGCGAAAAAAACTCGCTTTAAGTTAAAAGCTTTGGGTGAGACCCGACTTACAGTTCATCGTACACCTAAGCATATCTACGCACAGATTATTTCAGGTGAAGGAAACAAGGTTTTAGCCTCTGCTTCTACTCTGGATAAAGATCTTCGCGGCGAAGGTACAGGTAACATTGACGCGGCTACTAAAGTTGGTGCTTTGATCGCTGAGCGAGCAAAGACAGCTGGTGTTTCAAGAGTAGCATTTGATCGTGCTGGTTTTAAATATCACGGTCGTGTAAAGGCATTGGCTGACGCTGCGCGTGAAGCCGGATTAGAGTTCTAAGGGGCATTACGATGAGCGTAGAAGACAAAAACGGTCCAGAGCTACAGGAAAAACTTGTACAAGTTAACCGTGTAGCAAAAGTTGTTAAAGGTGGTCGAATCTTCGGTTTCACAGCACTAACTGTTGTTGGTGATGGTGCAGGTCGTGTAGGTTTCGGTCGTGGTAAAGCGCGTGAAGTTCCAATCGCTATTCAAAAAGCAATGGATGCAGCTCGCAAGAATATGGTTGACGTACCTCTTAGCGGTACAACCTTGCAATATCCTGTAACTGCAAAGCATAGTGGCTCTAAGGTCTATATGCAGCCTGCTTCAGATGGTACTGGTATCATCGCTGGCGGCGCAATGCGTGCAGTGCTAGAAGTCGCAGGGATTCAAAACGTACTTGCTAAGTGCTACGGCTCTACAAACCCAGTTAACGTTGTTCGCGCAACAGTTAAAGGTTTGAGTGCAATGAAGTCACCAGAAGACGTTGCTGCTAAGCGCGGCAAGTCTGTAGACGAAATTACAGGATAAGGTCATGGCTAAGAAAACAATACAGGTTACATTGTACCGTAGCCCGATTGGTCGCTTACCTGCTCATAGAGCGTGTGTTACCGGTCTTGGTCTACGTAAGATTGGTCAGACTGTAGAGCTGGAAGATACACCTTCAGTTCGCGGTATGGCTAACAAAGTTAACTACATGGTTAGGATTGAAGGAGAATAAAATGCGTCTTAATTCAATAAGTCCAGCTCCTGGATCAAAGCCTACAGCTCGACGTGTAGGTCGCGGTATTGGTAGTGGTTTTGGTAAAACTTGTGGTCGTGGCCACAAGGGTTTGAAGTCTCGTTCTGGCGGTTCTGTAGCGCCAGGTTTCGAGGGTGGTCAGCAACCTCTAGCACGCCGACTTCCAAAGTTCGGTTTCAGTTCACGTCAAGCTAAGTACTCTGCTGAAATTCGTTTGAACGAATTAGCAGCTGTCGAAGCTGATGTTATCGACTTGGATGCGTTGAAAAACGCAAACTTGGTTCGTCGTGATGCTAAGCAGGCTAAAGTTATTTTGTCGGGCGAGTTATCTAAAGCAGTTACTATTCAAGGTTTGAAAGTGACTAAAGGTGCTCGTGAAGCAATTACTGCTGCTGGCGGAAAGGTAGAGGATTAATACCCATGGCGAAGTCAAACGCATTGCCTTCGGGCGTAGGTAAAGGTTTTGCAGAACTCAAATCAAGATTATGGTTTGTGTTCGCTGCAATCCTAGTTTATCGAGTTGGTGCGCACATTCCAGTGCCAGGCATCAACCCAGAGAGACTAGCCGCGCTATTCGAGCAAAACCAAGGTACTATTTTGAGCTTGTTTAACATGTTCTCTGGTGGTGCATTGGAGCGAATGAGTATCTTCGCCTTGGGAATCATGCCCTATATTTCTGCATCGATCATTATGCAGTTGTTAACTGCTGTAAGCCCTACTCTTGAACAGCTTAAGAAAGAAGGCGAAGCGGGTCGTAGAAAGATTAGTCAGTATACGCGTTATGGCACAGTTGCTTTAGCGTTGATACAGGCTTCAGGTATGTCGGTAGGTCTTGCCTCTCAAGGTGTGACCTTCACTGATAGCTTTAGTTTCTACTTCCTTGCGATCTCTACATTTGTTTGTGGTGCTGTCTTCCTTATGTGGTTGGGAGAGCAGATTACAGAGCGTGGTATTGGTAACGGTATTTCCTTGTTGATATTTGCAGGGATTGTCGCGGGTTTACCAGGTGCGTTCGGTCAGTCGTTTGAAGCTGCAAGGCAGGGAGAATTAAATATCCTTGCATTGTTAGGTATTGGTGTATTCGCAGTTGCTATCGTTGCCTTCGTCGTGTTTATCGAACGAGGTCAAAGACGCATCACTGTTAATTATGCAAAAAGACAACAGGCACGTGGTGGTTACTCTCAGCAGTCAAGCCATTTGCCGCTTAAAGTTAATATGGCTGGCGTAATCCCGCCTATATTTGCTTCGAGTATATTGTTGTTTCCTGCTTCAATGGGGCAGTGGTTCGGACAGAGCGAGGGCATGGAGTGGTTAGCTAATGTTTCTCAAGCGCTTGGGCCGAGTCAGCCTCTGTATGTTATTTTGTTTGCCATTGCAGTCGTCTTCTTCTGCTTCTTTTATACAGCGTTAATGTATAACCCAAAAGAAGTTGCAGATAACCTTAAGAAGTCTGGTGCTTTCGTTCCGGGTATTCGTCCAGGGGCGCAGACCGCAAACTATATCGATAGCGTACTGACACGTTTGACAATCTTCGGTGCAGCCTATATTGCCGCAGTTTCTTTGTTGCCGCAGTTTTTGGTTGTTTGGGCAAATGTTCCATTCTATTTCGGTGGTACATCCCTGTTGATCGTTGTGGTCGTAGTCATGGATTTCATGGCGCAAGTTCAGTCTCATTTAATGTCCCATCAATATGAGTCGCTGATGAAAAAATCGAACCTTAAAGGTTACGGTAATGGTGGGATGCAGCGTTAATCGCGAAGAGTTGAAAATTTAGTTTTTGGAGTAGCATATGAAAGTTCGTGCTTCGGTAAAGAAAATCTGCCGTAACTGTAAAATTATTAGAAGAAATGGCTCTGTAAGAGTTATTTGTCAAGAGCCTCGTCATAAGCAACGCCAAGGTTAATTGGTGTTGTATGAAAAGTGTGCTGCATATAGCTTGATTTATATTTAATCAGGCTGTATGATTTGCGCCCTTTTTATCAGACGGTAACTAAACAGTAGCGTAGAGCATTTGCTCAATTTAGCTACCAATTAAGCGGAGTAAGATGGATGGCACGTATAGCCGGTGTCAATATACCCGACAATAAACACGCAGTAATTTCTCTGACTTACATCTTTGGTGTAGGCAGAACTACTGCACAAAAAATATGCGATGCAACGGGTATAGCCCGTACTGCTAAAGTTAGCACGCTATCTGAAGAGCAGTTAGAAATATTGCGTTCTGAGGTCAATAACTTGACCGTAGAAGGCGATTTGCGTCGTGAACTTCAAATGAATATTAAACGGTTGAAGGACCTGGGTTGTTATCGTGGTCTTCGTCATCGTCACAGCTTGCCTGTGCGCGGTCAGCGAAGCAAAACGAACGCACGTACCCGTAAGGGCCCTCGTAAACCAATTCGTAAATAATAGGAATTCGTAATGGCAAAGCCAGGTACACGTACCCGTAAAAAGGTGAAAAAGACTGTTGTTGATGGTATGGCTCATATCCATGCATCATTCAACAATACTATCGTTACCATTACTGACCGCCAAGGCAACGCTCTATCTTGGGCAACTGCTGGTGGATCAGGTTTCCGTGGTTCGCGAAAAAGTACACCTTTTGCTGCGCAGGTAGCAGCTGAAAGAGCCGGTAATGCGGCTGCTGAATACGGCCTTAAGAACTTAGAAGTTCAAGTTAAGGGTCCTGGACCAGGACGCGAGTCCGCTGTTCGCGCTTTAAACGCTTGTGGTTATAAAATCACAAATATCACGGATGTGACACCTATTCCACACAATGGTTGTCGCCCACCTAAGAAACGTCGCGTTTAGAGGATTAGCAAATGGCTCGTTATATTGGACCAAAATGTAAACTGTCACGCCGTGAAGGTACTGACTTATTTTTGAAAAGTGGCGCTAAAGCGCTAGATTCAAAGTGTAACTTAGAAACTGCTCCAGGTATGCACGGTGCTCGTCGCGGACGTTTGTCTGAATACGGTACCCAGCTACGTGAGAAGCAGAAAGTTCGCCGTCTATACGGTGTTCTTGAAAAACAGTTCCGTGGCTACTATAAAGAAGCTGCACGCCGTAAAGGCGCTACAGGTGAAAACTTGCTTCAGTTGCTGGAACAACGCCTTGATAATGTTGTATATCGTATGGGCTACGGTTCTACTCGCGCAGAATCACGTCAGCTTGTATCCCACAAGGCAATCGTTGTTAACGATCAGGTAGTGAATATCGCATCTTACCAAGTTAAAGCTGGTGATGTTGTTGCTGTTCGCGAAAAAGCTAAGAACCAATTGCGTGTTAAAAACGCTGTTGAGTTAGCAGCTAATCGCGGGGCAGTTGAGTGGATCGACGTAGATACCAATAAACTCACAGGAACTTTTAAAGCTGTTCCTGAGCGTTCAGAGCTACCTTCGGACATCAACGAGAATCTAATTGTTGAGCTTTACTC